>CAIWRB010000340.1 GCA_903914955.1 uncultured Chloroflexota bacterium
ATGCCTGTAATAAGAACACATACCCTGTATCTGGCGGGTCTGCTCATCCGTTTTATGACGAAATGATGCTTAAGGCGCGTTTTGCGGCGAATTATGCGTCCACATATGGCATATTTTGCGATTTTAACGGGTTATCTGCCAGATATGCCCCCCTGAACGGTTACGAAAATAAGAACCCACCTAAAATTATGGAGTGTCCTTTTCAAAAAGGAGTTAAAAATGGACTGGAAAGAACGAATCATCATTGACCCCAAAATCCTGGTTGGCAAACCTGTCATTAAAGGAACAAGGTTGGCTGTTGAATTTATCGTTGAATTGCTCGCTCAGGGCTGGGCAGAAAGCGAAATTCTTCGAAATTACCCAGGAATTGAACGTGAGGATATTTCAGCCTGCCTTGCATACGCAACAAACCTTCTCAAAACCGAAAAAATTTACCCCTTTGAACTTTCACAGGTTTGATCATGCGACTGCTCGCAAATGAAAATTTTCCACTCTATGCAGTCGAAGCCTTGCGCGAAAACGGCCACGATGTTGCATGGATTCGCGAGGATGCGCGCGGCATATCGGATGATAAAGTTCTCCCCCGCGCACAGAAAGAAAACCGAATTGTCGTCACATTTGACAAGGATTTCGTGGAACTGGCGTTTCGCTCCAAACTTCCGGCGCAGAGCGGGTAATTTTATTTCGCATTACTCCAATCTCACCAGAATACATCGCGCAAGTTTCTGTACAAGCTCTTGTCAGTCAAACTAATTGGGCTGGGCATTTTTCTGTTATCGAGGATAACAGAATACGCATGACGCCATTGATACAGGAATAAAACCACCTGCGCCACCAAAGGCAAGGCGGATCCGAATGTGGCGAAAGAATTGTTGGTGAAAGCGCTGGAAGAGAGAAGAAGATAACCCGCAACTTGCGAGCGGTTATAATAATAAAAAAAAGCAGGTAAGTGAGGATAATTATGGCTGAACATATCAGCGTTACACAAATTTCAAATTACGTTGGACAGGAAGTCACCATCAAAGGCTGGGTCTATAACCGCACGGATAAAGGCAAACTGGTTTTTTTGCTCATTCGTGATGGTTCTGGCTTTGTGCAATGCGTCGCCTTCAAAGGCGATCTTGAGGCTGAAGTCTTCGACAAGGTCATGCGCCTGCCGCAAGAGTCATCTGTCATTATCACGGGTTCAGTCCGCGAGGATAAACGAGCACCCGGCATCCCTGGCGGATATGAAGTCGGCGTGAAGCAGATCGAGATCGTACAGGAAGCAGGCTTGGACTATCCAATGTCGCTCAAAGATCACGGTCCCGATTTCGCGCTCGATAACCGTCACCTGTGGATTCGAATGCAGAGTCAGTGGGCGATCCTGCGAATCCGCGCCACGGTCATGGCGGCTACCCGCGAATGGCTCGATATTAATGGCTTTGTCGAAATGAGTACGCCCATCCTAACACCCGCTGCCGCTGAAGGCACAACGACTCTTTTTGAAACTGAATACTTCGATGAGGGCAAAGCATATCTCGCGCAAACAGGTCAACTTTATAACGAGGCGAATATTTTTGCGTTCGGAAAAGTCTATTGTTACGGTCCCACCTTCCGCGCAGAGAAATCAAAAACGCGCCGTCACCTGACCGAGTTCTGGATGCTTGAACCTGAGATCGCTTTCTGTGATCTGGACGGGCTGATGGAAGTCGAAGAACAAATGTTGATCCATATTATTCAACGAGTCTTGCGTGACCGAATGCCTGAGTTAAAATCCCTCGGGCGTGACGTTTCCAAACTGGAAAGAATCGTCGGCCCCTTCCCGCGCATTTCCTACGACGATGCGGGCAAGATGATCGACGATTTACGCGAGAAAGAAACCGACCCTGAAAAGAAGGCATTGCTCGCCTTCGAATGGGGCATGGATTTTGGCGCACCGCACGAAACCGCCATCACCAGTCAGTTTGAAACACCTGTCTTTGTGTATGGCTATCCCAGCGCCGTCAAAGCGTTTTACATGGAACCGTGGCCTAACCGCCCTGAAGTCTGCAAGAGCGTGGATTTGCTCGCGCCCGAGGGCTACGGCGAAATCTGCGGCGGCTCTGAGCGCATGAGCGACCCCGACAAACTTCTGGCACGCATTCGTAAGGAGAAGCTGCCCGAGGATGCGTTCAAATGGTATTTGGAATTACGCAAATATGGCTCGGTCCCACACTCAGGCTTCGGCATGGGAACGGAGCGGGTCACTTCATGGATCTGCGGCATTGAACACATCCGCGAGGCAATTGCATTCCCAAGAACAATCAAGAGAGTGTATCCATAAACAACGAGCCGTAAAGATCTTGAAAATCTTTACGGCTCGTTTCAGGAATAATCATCCACTATTTCTTCACAAAAATAGATTCGCCATCAGCGGAAATTATTTCTGGATGGAATTATTTTTTTCATTTTGTGAATCAGGCGTTTGATCATCTTTTGATGGTGAGGAAGGTTTCTGAAGCGCTTTTACCCGGTTGATGGCTACATCCATCGAGGAGAAAAAAAGTTCAATATTGTATCCGACCAGAAAAGCAACTGCCAGGGGGGATACCGTTCCAAGGAAGTTTCCTGCTTCATTCGGCAGGAGGAAAGAAAACCACCCGACCACAATTCCTGCCAAAGCGCCCAGTGAAATGCGTAATAAGTTTTGGATCCCTGTATCTCCGGAAAAAGTGACATCTTCGATTTTCTTTGACAAGGCTCTCAAGACAGAGGTCGCAGCCCCTAAGATGCCATAAACCAGTGGCAATAGGTAGCTCGCCAGAATGACAAGGACAAATTGCGTAGCCAGGAGAGCCTGACGAGAAGCATCCCCCTTTTGTTGTCGCTCTAGTGCGGCTAGCTGTTGTTTTAAATTTTCCAAGTCCTGGTTGGCTTGATTTATAAGTTGATCAGCCACCAATCTAGGTTGAGCGCTAGATAATGTCAACTCGTCGATCTGTGAATTTACCTGGGTGATCTGTTCTGCATTGGCTTCTGTATTCGTCTTCAAACTTGATAAGGTTTTCTCCAACTCCTTTATCTGGGAATTGACCTTCCCGATTTCTTTTTGAGCCGCTTTTGAGCCATCTGGATCCTCAGCTATTTTTTTATCTTGAGCTAGAATTTTAACATTTATTTTCTTAATATCAGCCGTATAACCATCATCGCCTTTATTAATAAGCCAGTTCCATGGGCTGCTCCAGGTCAGTAAAATTGCCGAGCTTCGCTCCAGTTGGGCATTGAGCGATGCTATATCTGATTGGAGTTGATTATTCACAGAGGAGTTCGCGAGAGTGTCACGTTCCCAATTTATACTGGAATAAAACGTGTAGACTTTCCCATTCGCTTCAAAGTTTCCCGAATCGACATCAGCCTGTTGGAAACGAAGCTCTATCGCTTTGAATTCATTATTATTTTGAATGATTTTCTGGCTGTACTCCGTTTGTCTTTGCAATAAATCATCCAACTGCGTATTTAATTGATTCCCAATCACCCAATAAATTTGAAGGATCAACAAAAGGATCAAGAAAGAAAATGCAAAAATGATATATCCTGTAACTGTTGAACGGGAGTGCCGTTCAGTTGCTTTGATACTTTCTGCTGTGACAGGCCTGACCAATTCCCATATATCTTGATAGGCAAGCCAAAATTCTGCTTCAAAATCTGCGCTCACCACATGTTGTTTATCTTCAACGAGACGCTTGGCATTTACCAGTGTCTTAAGAGTGTGTTCATCAATTTTCCCCCTACATTTACTGGCGGCATAAGCAACTAAATATTGCGCATCATCAACAGCATCTTCAAACAATTTTTTGGGCATTGATCCGGACTTTGAAATATTTGTTGATACTTCCATGTTAAACAATTTTCTTACCATATTAATCAGTTTTGTGAACACAGATTCGGGTTTTGGATTACTCGTTGATGTTTCCATAAAAAACTCCTCCAATAAAATTCGGTGCAACAGCCGAATTATACAACTTCCAGGTGATTTTTGAATTATTCCAAAACGGGGGTGGAACATGAAAAAGCACGGTACTCTGATAGAACTAACCCGACACAAAAAACAAAAACTCGGAGGCCATTCAGACCTCCGAGTTTTTGTTTGCTAATTATTCTTCTTTACTTTATTTTGAACATCTGCGTCAATTTCATCGCAAGATTCAAGTCGCCGGCCAATTTCAACTTACCCTGCATGAAAGCCTGCATCCCGTCAATTTCACCCGTGAAGATTTTGACATAATCGGCGGAGTCGGCGGTAAGGGTCATCTTGGGAGTTTCAAAAATTCCCTGTGCTATGGATACCTTTCCATCTTTGATGGTCGCGTACCATTCACCAGGCTCCGCCCCTGTGAATTTGAATTGGATGGTGGCATCCAGTCCAACCGCTTTTTCGGGGATGAACGCGCCAGGCATTTTGGACATGAGATCTGAAATTGTGAGTGGCATAGTTTTTCCTTTTTTTATGTTGATTAGTTTGTCGAAGGTCAAAAGGTCGAAAGTCTGTGACCTTTGACCATTTATTATTGCAGATTTTCAAAGATCGCGGCTGCGCCCATACCGCCGCCGATACACATGGTGACCATTCCATATTTGGATTTGCGGCGGCCCATTTCATAAATCAACTGCGTTGTTAATTTTGAGCCCGTACATCCAAGCGGATGGCCCAAGGCGATCGCGCCGCCATTGACATTAACTTTTTCTTCATCCATTCCCAGCGTGCGCATGACAGCCAATCCCTGGGCGGCGAAGGCTTCATTCAATTCTATCAGGTCAATATCGTTTAGGGATAAACCTGCGATTTTCAAAGCTCTGGGAATGGCAGCGATCGGACCGATTCCCATCAACTCTGGGGGGACTCCGCCAACGGCGAATGAGACAAATCTGGCGAGAGGGACGAGTCCCAACTGCGCGGCGCGCTCTGCCGACATGACCATCAGAACCGAAGCGCCATCCGACATTTGGGATGAGTTGCCTGCGGTGACTGTTCCGCCTTCCTTGAAGGCGGATTTTAATTTTGCAAGCGCCTCCACCGTTGTGTCAGCACGCGGACCTTCATCACGCTTAACTATAAAGTTTCTCTTCACCTGTTTTTCATTCGCATCAAGCTCGGTTATCTCCACATCGATCGAAACCAGTTCTGGGTCAAAGAGGCCAGATGTGACAGCCCTGGCGGCTTTCTGATGACTCTTGAACGAAAAGATATCCTGGTCTTCGCGGCTGATCCCGTATTTGACTGAAACATTCTCAGCTGTGAGTCCCATGTTGGTGTAGTAATGCGGAAGGTCCTGCGTAAAATGTGGGTTGGGCGAAAACTTATAGCCCATCATAGGCACCATGCTCATAGACTCTACGCCGCCTGCAATTGCGATTTCGACTTCGCCTGACTTGATGGCATGAGCCACATGCGCAATCGACTGGATGCCAGATGAGCAGTACCGGTTAATGGTCTCAGCGGGGACGGTATCCGGCAAACCCGCGCGTAATGCGATCATACGCGCAACGTTCAGTCCCTGCTCCCCCTCAGGGAAGGCACAGCCGAAGACCACATCTTCTATTTCAGCGGAGTCAAGATTCGGCGTCCGCTTGAGTAATTCCTGGATGGCGGCGGCCGCCAATTCGTCGGGACGGACCGAGGCAAGTCCGCCACGTTTGGCTTTTCCTATGGGTGTTCGTACAGCACTTACGATAACAGCTTCTTTCATGGTTTGCTCCTTCTCTTAGTCAAAGGTCGGGAGTCAGATGACTTTCGACCTTTGACTTTCGACTAGTTCCTTAAAGGCTTGCCCGTCTGCAACAGCGACCACATTCTGGCCTGTGTCTTTTCTTCGCCGCACAGCGACAGGAAAGCTTCGCGCTCAAGATCAAGGATGTATTGCTCGCTGACCCATTGCGCCTTCGAGAGTTCACCGCCCGCCATCACAAAAGCGAGTTTCGTGGCAATATGAGAATCGTAATCGGTGATGTATTTGCCTTCCTTGAACGACCACGCGCCGATCTTCATCGCGCCATACATATCGCGCCCTGCGGCGTAGATGAGTTCAGGCGCAGGCGGACGATAACCAGCGGCGGCCATACTAACCGCTTCGCGCTTGGCTTCAGTCAGTAAGTGATCACGGTTGAGAACAATCCGGTCCTGCGGATTCAAGATTCCCATACCGCGCGCTTCTTCAGCGGATGTGGCAACTTTCGCCTGACCGATCTGAAGAAAGGCGCGTTGCAAATACGGGAATACTTCGGCATTATCAGTTCTCATGGCAGGGTTGACGATGCGGCGCATAAATTCTTTGGTACCTGCACCCGCAGGGATGACTCCCGCGCCGAGTTCAACCAAACCGATATAAGTTTCTGAAGCCGCAACAACACGGGAAGCGTGCATGGTCACTTCACAACCGCCGCCGAGTGCAAGTCCAGCGGGAGCAACCACCACAGGCTTGGGGAAGTAACGCATACGCATGTTCATGTTTTGCAGTTTACGGATCGCACCATCGAGTTGGTCCCATAATCCTTGTTGAGAAGCGACCACCACCATGAATAAATTTGCACCCGCGCTAAAATGTTCGCCTTCGTTACCGATCACAAGTCCATCAAAATCTTTTTCAACGCGATCTAGCGCTTCAGAAGTGATGTTGAAAATATCATCATCGAGCGCGTTCATCTTGGTGTGGAATTCCACGAGTGCAACGCCATCGCCTATATCATACAAAGACGCGCCAGCGTTTTCAGAAATAACCTTCTTTGTGCCTTTCAACTCGCGCAGCATCACGATGCCTGCGGCGCGTTTGATCTTTACATATTTTTGTTTCGCAACATCATACACGCCAATCTTATCGCCGTATTTATCCGCAGGACTGCTTCGCTTGTATTGATAAAAAGTCTCAACCCCACCTTTCAACATCGCTTCGACCCACCTAGCTGGCGCGTATCCCGTCGCCTTCATGCGCTTAACCGTTTCCTTCACCCCAAGCATATCCCAGGTTTCAAATGGACCCGCTTCGTGCATGAAACCCCAGCGGGTTGCGTCGTCGATCGGTTTGACAGAGTCAGCGACTTCGGGGATGATGGTGGAGGCGTACTGAAATGCTTGATAGGTCAACGCCTGAACAAGTTTCGCCGCCTTGTCGTCCGCATCGAGCATAACCTTGAGTCTGTCACCCAAGCCTTCGACATCTTTGGCGGCCTTGACAGAGTCAAAACGCGGCTTGCCAGCAGGTACATGCTCCAGTGTATTCAGGTCGAGCGAATAAAA
>CAIWRB010000341.1 GCA_903914955.1 uncultured Chloroflexota bacterium
ATGAACTAAAACTAATATTTGCTGTTATTTCCAAGTCCGTTTATAATGTAAGCGGAATTTTTAATTGTATGACACGCCACTGGCTGCTCGGCCTTCTATCCATTCTGATTGCCATAACCGGCTCTGCCTTCACGCGTGTTCCTCCTGAGCTTCAGGCTAACCCGTTGCCTGTTTTTGCTCCCAATCCCCCACCTGGCCCAGATCGTTTTACTACCGTCACTGTTAACTACACCATCCATGAATGGTATTTTGCCACATGGAAGGAATCCCATATAGTCTGCTCTGTTTTGACAGACCATGAAGGTATGCCATTTCCAACTGAAGTGTATAGAGATTGTGAATTGGGAGTTTACAATAAATGGATATCCCAACCTCCATGCATTTACAACGAAACAAATTTATGTGAGGGCTATTACACTTTTCCTATAAATAGCATGCCTGCCACCAAAGAGGTCGCCATGCAGCTCGCATCTGCCAGCGCCTGGATTTCATTGGAAGACTGCCAGCCGGTACTGAGTACATCCACGAATATATGTGAAACCACCCCCACTCTCGTGATCACAGGGCAGGAACCGGTTCAAAATGAACGGATCATACGGATTGAAGGAACGTATAATGGTCAACCCTTCGATTGCGACCAAACCGATGTATGTAAATTCCACATCCCCGAAACAGATGTAAAAGGCGTGAAGGTTGATTTTTGGGCCTACTCATCTTATGGAGATAGCAGCCTCATTTTCAGCGCTCAAGTCCGCGTACAAAAAGCCAACGAAAATGATCCCGATCAATCGTATTGGTATGTGGATGTTCTGTCCCCGCAATGGATGGGACAAGCCGTTGCAATCTGTTCAGATGCATGGAATGTATTTCCACCTGTTGGCGGTCCGCCCGCATGGCTGACCACGCCAAAACAAAGCGAAGACCTCAGCAGTGATATTCCCTACACCTATCTCGCGAAGAATTTGATCCTCCAAGGCGTAGTGGATGCAAGCACCTGTGTAGATGGCGGAATTGTTCCAGACGGAAATGTAAATCAATGCGGACTGGAAATGGCGCGCGGCGAAGTTTTTAATTGGCAGAATCGCTTCGATGAATTAATCTTAAGTACCGCCCAGAAAACAACTGTACCTGCGCGATTGTTAAAAAACCTATTTGCAAGAGAAAGCCAGTTTTGGCCGGGCGCTTATCAGATCGCCGGAGATGTGGGTTTGGGTCAATTAACCGAAAACGGCGCGGACACAACGCTATTCTGGAATCCATCCTTCTTCAATCAATTCTGTACGCTCACGTTCCCAGGCGAAACTTGCGGACAGGGATATATGGATCTGACTCCAGAGAAACGTGAAACACTGCGACTGGCTTTGGTGGCAAGTGTCAACGCGACCTGTGAAAATTGCCCCCTTGGAATCGACCTCCCCCGTGCAGATTTTTCAATAGGTGTTTTTGCGCACAGCTTGATCGGAAGTTGTAAACAAGCCGGTCAAGTCATTACCAATTACACAGGAAAATCACCAGGTGATGTAGCTTCCTATGAAGACTTGTGGAAGTTTTCCCTTGTCAACTACAACGCAGGCGGAGGCTGTCTCGCCGAGGTAATCACCCGTTCCCTTGGGGAAGGGAACTCCATACTGACATGGGAGAACACATCGCCATTCATTGGCGGGGCTTGTGGCGGAGCACTGGATTACGTGAACGACATCAGCAAATAAAAAACAGTCAATCAAAATCGATTGGCTGTTTTTTATATTTCAAACTTGTGCTAAACTTAACAAAGCAAATCTTCATTCCTGGGAGTCACCATGCTTACCCTCATTGAAAAGATACTCTTTGTCGTCGCAACACTTGCTTCGCTCTATTACACATATCACGGGGTCGCGCTCATTATGCGGCGCATCAACAGTGGGCAAGGCAAAATAAATTGGTCTCTGGCATACAAACGGATTGGAGAACTCATTATAAAAATGGGATTGTTCCAGCCCGTTTTTCAATTCAGACTATGGCCCAGCATTTTGCATGGACTCATCGGGTGGGGTTTTCTATCATTCTTGTTGATCAATCTCGCAGATCTGATCTACGCCTTTACTGGATTCAAACTTCTGGAGCATACTGGCCTGTTTGGAAACGCATACAGACTACTCGCGGATTTTGCGAATGTCGTGATCATATTCGGCATTGTGGCGATGGCAATTCGCCGCTTCATCTTGCGTCCTGCGACTCTCTCAACACGCGAGACGACTCTTTTGAATCCCAAGGCGCGTTTCGGCATCACACGCGATTCAGCGATCGTTGCGACTTTTATTTTCATCCATAACGCGATGCGCTTGTTGGGAGAATCGTTTGGGATAGCACTTTCCGGTCATGCCGACAGATGGCAACCCACAATTTCAACGGTGGCAGGCTTATGGTCAGGAGCGAATCCGCAGGTTTTGGTTATCGGCGAGCATCTTGCATTCTGGTTATCGATTGGCGCAGTAGTGGCCTTCCTGCCCTACTTCCCCTATTCAAAACATATTCACTTGTTCTTCGCCCCATTAAATTTTGCGGTGAAACCTGAACGAAAATCCATCGGGCAATTAAGTTATATTAATCTTGAAGATCAAAGCATCGAACAATTTGGCGCGGCGAAAATGAAGAATCTCGGCTGGGAGCAGATCATGGACAGCTACGCCTGCATCATGTGCTTCCGCTGTCAGGAAGTTTGTCCCGCCTATAATACTGGAAAATTATTATCACCTGCCGCGCTGGAAATTAACAAACGCTATCATTTCAATGGCGGCGGTACGACCGATGTGACCATGACAGAATTAATTTCTGAAGAAGCTGTATGGGCTTGCACTTCCTGCGGCGCGTGTGTGGATATCTGCCCCGTAGGCAATGAACCGATGCGCGACATTTTAGACATCCGCAGAAATCTTTCGATGATGGAAAGCGCGTTCCCCAAACAATTGGAAAGCGCGTTCAAAGGCATGGAACGCAACATGAATCCGTGGAATGTTTCGCAAGCGGATCGAATGAAATGGGCGGACGGAATGTCTGTGCCGACCATTGAGCAAAACGCCAAACCTGATATTCTGTGGTGGGTTGGATGCGCTCCCGCAACGGATTCGCGCGCACAAAAGACTGCGCAAGCTTTCGCAAAAATCTTGAACGCTGCGGGGGTCAATTACTCTGTACTTGGCAAAAACGAATCCTGCACAGGCGACTCGGCTCGCCGCGCAGGACGTGAAGATATTTTCTTTGGTCTGGCTTCACAGAATGTTGAGATCTTGAATGAACTTGCACCAAAACGGATCGTGACAACCTGTCCGCATTGTTTGCACACGATCAAAAATGAATATCCTGCCTTCGGTGGAAATTATCAGGTCATCCATCACACACAATTAATTAATGAATTGGTGGGCGCGGGGAAGATCTCAATGAACTTGGATGGTGACAATATGATGGTCACATTCCATGACCCCTGTTATTTAGGACGACATAATAAGATCACAGACGCCCCGCGCAAGACCTTGAACAGCGCTGGTATCACAACCATCGAAATGCCGCGCAATTCAGCCAAATCATTTTGCTGCGGGGCGGGCGGCGCGCAGATGTGGAAGGAAGAGGAACCAGGTTCTGCGCGTGTAAATGAGATGCGCTTCGCCGAAGCCAAATCCACTGGCGCGGATACGGTGGCTGTGGGTTGTCCATTCTGCCTGACGATGATGAACGATGCGTCCAAAGCCGATGGTGGAAATATTCAAGTGAAAGATGTGGCCGAGATCGTAGCGGAGAGAATGAAGTAAACAATAATCATTGAATAACAAATGCGGGCATTTCTGCCCGCATTTGTTATTTGCTGTTCAGACAATTGGCAAGCCTGGTAATGCCCTCAACGATTTCGGCTGACTCGTAAAAAGCAAATCCTATTCGAATGCGGTCGCGAAAACCACCTGTGGAAGAAAACTTATTGCCCGGTCTGAAATCCACTTTGAATTGAATTGCTTTTTCACGCAGGCTGGAAGCAGGCATGCCTTCTGGCAACTGCGCCCAAAAGAAATAACCACCATGCGGAACCGTGTACGTCAGCTGGGGCAAATATTTACGCAGCGCCTGGTCCATGACCTTTACCCGCGAACTATAAATCTCATTTAGCGTTTTTATATTTTTTTCGAATCCGCCCGATTTGATCACTTCAGTTACGATTGCGGAAGCGAACGGATTCAATCCTCCCCCGCTGTCGAGCAGTCCGCACTCCACAAATTGTTTGATATTCTTCGCATGTAAATGAAGCCACCCAAGCCGTAGACCGGGCGCAAGGATTTTGGAAAACGTACCCATGGCAATGACATTTTCTGCATTGAGGTACGAAGCAAATGATTTGGGCGGTCGTTGCGTGAAATACAGGAATTGATAGACTTCATCGGCAATAAGAAGGAAATCATGTTTTTGAGATAAATCCACGAGACGGTCACGCCGTTCCTGCGTCAACGTGTGACCGGTAGGGTTTTGAAATGTGGGGATAAAGTAAAGAAATTTCGGGTGGTCCTCTTTCAGCTTTTCCTCAAGCACATCAATCACAAGACCAGATTCGTCGGTCGGAATTGAAATGAGGTTCAATTTATGATCGGCAAAGATCTTTAAAGCTAAAAAGTAAGTTGGTTCCTCAACAAAGATCGTGTCGCCTGGTTGCGTGAACAGATCACAAATCAAGTTTAACGAGCCCGAAATACCGTTGGTGATAAATAAATTTTCAGGCCGTACCATAAACCCTTCACCATTTCCAAGAAACTCAGCCAGCGCCGCGCGGCAAGGGCCAAATCCCTGCTCTGTGCCATATTGGAGGAAAGAATTGTCTTTCTGTGAAAGGCTAACTTGCGCGGCCTCGCGTAAAAGGTCGAGCGGTAAAAGCGAGAGTGGCGGGTCGCCGGCTCCGAGGTCAATGAAGCCTTGTGGAATTTGGGTTTGGTAGGTAGGAAGAGGCTGGTTCATGCTTGTTTTATAACCGATGTGAAAGGAAATTTCAACGACATTCGTATAAATTCATGATCCCTTTTCTCCGTTATAATCCCCCTCAACACATCCAATTCAGGAGAGAGAACCATGCCCAAAAAGAAGGGCTCTGTTTTACTTCCCTTTTCAGTTGAAGAGATCATAAAAGATTATCGCCTGATTTATAAAAGCAGGCAGACCAGCCTTATTGGCCGCCGCGAAGTATTAAGTGGCAAGGCTAAATTTGGCATCTTTGGCGATGGCAAGGAACTTGCCAACCTGGCCATTGCACACGCTTTCAAAAAAGGTGATTGGCGCTCGGGCTATTACCGCGATCAAACCTGGATGTTCATGTTGGGGGTGATGAGCATTCAGGAATTTTTTGCACAACTTTATTCCAATGCAGATGTTGCACAAGACCCTGCCAGCGCGGGGCGTCAGATGAACGCGCACTTCTCTTCGCGCAATCTCAACCCCGATGGCTCGTGGCGCAACCAGACCCAAATGTATAATGTCGCTTCCGATATTTCCCCCACAGCCGCGCAAATGCCGCGAGCCGTCGGACTGGCTTATGCCTCCGTGTTGTATCGCAATTCACTGGAATTACAAGACTCTACAACTTTTTCGCATAACGGAGATGAGATCGCCTTCGCCACTATCGGAAACGCATCCACTTCAGAAGGCATGTTCTGGGAAAGTGTCAATGCCATCGGCGTGCTCAAAGCGCCTGCCATCATCACCATTTACGATGACGGTTATGGCATCTCCGTGCCCAATCAATTTCAAATGGTCAAGGAAAATATTGGGGCGCTGCTTAAAGGCTTTGAGCGCAAGCCGAATGACCCGCCCGATAAAGTCCAGAACGGATACGATCATTACACAGTCCACGCCTGGGATTATCCCGCCCTCATCGAAACTTATTTATCCGCCGCCGAGATCGCGCGCGAGTTTCACATCCCCGCGCTGATCCACGTTATAGACGTGACTCAGCCGCAGGGACATTCCACCTCAGGCAGTCACGAACGATATAAATCTGCCGAGCGCCTTGTGTGGGAGGAAGAATTCGATTGCGTGACTCGCATGCGGCGCTGGCTGATAGACAACCAAATCGCATCGGACTTTGAACTGACCGCTGTTGAAAAGGAAGAGTACGCCACTGTGGAAGGATTCCGCAAATCCGCGTGGGATGCGTTCCTGACTCCTATGAATGAAGAGCGTGCACAAGTGACTGATATCTTGGAAGAGATCGCGGGCACTTCTAGTCATTTGTCAGAGTTGAGACAACTCAAAGATCGGCTGGCAGGACTCCCGTCTATAACGAGACGAGACATCCACAGCGCCGCACATGAAGCCTTAAGGATCCTGCGCGACGAAGCACACCCATCCAAACAGATCCTCATCCAATGGAAGAATGAACAGGATGCGCTTAACGTCGAACGCTATGGATCACACTTTTACAGTGCGGCGGCTTTACAGGTTAAGGAAGTTAAGCCAATATATTCAAAGGGCTCGCCGACCGTGATGGGCTTTGAAGTAATGAACGCCGCCTTCGATGAAATTCTGAAACGCGATGTGCGTGTGGTTGCATTCGGTGAAGATGTCGGGAAACTTGGCGATGTGAACCAGGGATTCAAAGGGCTGCAGGAAAAATATGGCACACTACGCGTGACTGATACCGGTATCCGAGAGGCGACCATTCTGGGGCAGGCCATCGGCATGTCTATGCGCGGACTGCGACCGATTGCAGAAATCCAATATTTGGATTATGTTTTGTATGCCTTGCAGATCATGTCTGATGATCTGGCAACTTTGCTCTGGCGCACGGCGGGCGGGCAGAAGGCACCTGTCATCGTGCGCACACGCGGACATCGCCTCGAAGGCGTCTGGCATTCCGGGTCGCCGATGGCTGGCATTATCAATCTCGTACGCGGCATGTATGTGCTGGTACCGCGTGACATGACGCATGCGGCAGGTTTTTACAACACACTTCTCAAAGCCGATGAACCCGCAATTGTAGTGGAAGTGTTGAACGGTTATCGCGTAAAAGAACGCCTGCCTGATAACATCAGCGAAATGACTTTAGCGCTGGGCGTGCCTGAAACGATCCGCGCGGGAAAAGATGTGACCCTGGTCACTTATGGTGCATGTTGTAGAATTGTTTTGGAAGCGGCAGAAAAATTATCGAAAGTTGGGATTGAGATCGAAGTGATCGATGTACAATCGCTACTGCCCTTTGACATTCACAGTAGCATCGTCGAGTCGATCAAGAAAACATCACGCGTGATCTTCGTGGATGAAGATGTACCTGGTGGAACATCCGCGTATATGCTGCAGGAAGTCATCGAAAAGCAAGGCGGATATTTCCATTTGGATTCCCCCGCACAGACTTTATCAGGTACGGCGCACAGGCCCGCGTATGGAAGTGATGGAGATTACTGGTCCAAGCCGAATGCTGAGACTGTGTTTGACGCAGTGTATGGGATGATGCATGAAGTTGATCCTGAAATATACCCAAAGATTCATTAACCACAAAGGATACGCATGTTTACAAAGGAAAATCTTTGCGGCGAAAATTCTTAAGGAGAAATTATGGTGACAAAAGTTTTAGTCCCAAGACTCGGCGAAGGCGTTGATGAAGTCACAATCACGAAATGGCTCAAACAGGTTGGAGACTCTATCAATGAGCTGGAGGCTTTGCTCGAAGTTAACACAGATAAAGTGGATACCGAAATTCCAGCACCCGCGTCGGGCGTGATCTTGAAGATTGAAATGCAGGAAGGTCAGATTGCGAAGGTTGGAGAGTTATTAGCTATCATTGGAACGGCAGGGGAAAATGTGGAAGGAGTTTCAGAAAAAACAGAGTCAAAAGTCGAAGGTCAAAAGGCAGTTGTAATTCAAACTGCGATCCTCGATCTTCGACCTTCGACTGATTTAGGTTTCATTTCTCCCGTCGTTGCCAGGATCGCCGCCGAACAGGGAGTCAATTTAGGTCAGGTCACGGGTACTGGATTAAACGGACGTATCACAAAGAACGATGTGTTGGTGTATGTTGGGAATCGGGACGCTTCGCGGGGAATTGTTCCCTCCCCTAAACCTTCCAACTTGCAACCTGCGAACATTCAACCAGCCGCAGGCGATCAACTTATCAAACACTCCCCCATTCGCCGATCCATCGCCGAGCATATGGTAATGAGCAAGCGCACTTCGCCGCACGTGTTGACTGTCATGGAAGCGGATCTATCTCACATCACCAAACACCGTGCGGCGAATAAATCCGCGTTTGAACGGGATGGGGTCAAGCTGACTTTCACCGCTTATTTCATGTCCGCTATTGTGGCGGGACTGAAAACATATCCCACAGCCAACTCTTCATGGGCTGATGAAGGTGTTCTGATACACAAAGCCATTAATCTCGGCATGGCAACTTCACTCGGAGAAGAGGGACTGATCGTGCCCGTCATCAAGAACGCGGATAATCTGTCGCTGCTGGCAATGGCGCGCACGGTCAATGATCTGGCAAATCGCGCGAGAACAAAAAAACTTCAACCCGATGAGGTCAAAGGTGGAACATTCACTCTGACCAATCACGGCATCAGCGGATCGCTGTTTGCGTTCCCTGTCATTAACCAGCCGCAATGTGGTATTCTCGGCGTCGGCGCGATGCAGAAAAGAGTCGTTGTAATAGACGATGCAATTGCGATTAGACCTATGGTGTATCTATCATTCGTTTTCGATCATCGCATCCTCGACGGCGCATCCGCGGATTGGTTCTTGATGAAAGTGAAAGAGACTTTGGAAAATTGGAGCTAGCGAATATGACTGAAAAACAAAAAGATATGCCGAACATCAATAAAAATATGCATCCACCATTTGTGACGTTGATGTATATCGTGATCGCATTTTTGATTGGCAGATTTGTTCAAATTCCATTTGCGGTACCGGTCATTTTACGAAACATCGGTTTTGCGTTGACCTTCATCGGCTTTCTTTTTGGCGTGGGCGCGTTCCTTGAATTCAGGAAGGCCCGCACCACGCTTGACTCGCATAGTTCGGTCAAGCAACTCGTAACGACGGGAGTCTATCGTTTTACACGCAATCCTATTTATCTGGGCTTTCTGCTGATGGTCATTGGATTGCCGCTGAACTCTGGTTTCTATTGGGGAATTCTCACAGCTCCATTTTTCGTGATGACCATTAATCGGCTGGTTATTGAGGAGGAAGAAGCTTATTTGGAAAAAAAATTCAAAGCGCAGTATACAGACTACAAGTCACGGGTGAGGCGTTGGTTGTAGTAGTGACTACTCCCCCGCCTAAAGGCGGGGGCTTCTAGGGCAAAGCCCAGGCTCTCTAGTCCGAGAGCTTCTATGTTTAGCGAAGCGTTCAAATCACGATCAAGAACCAAACCGCACGAAGGACAATCATGGACA
>CAIWRB010000342.1 GCA_903914955.1 uncultured Chloroflexota bacterium
CGAAGTGGAAGAAGCCATGAAACTGTGGGATACACATGGCGAAGGCAAATGGAAGAAGATGCTGCTGATCAAAGACTCTATCGCCGATGTGAGCCTGCAGTTCACGCTCATCCGCCCGAAGGATTACGATGTGATCGCCACATTGAATCTCAATGGTGACTATCTTTCCGACGCTCTCGCCGCGCAGGTTGGTGGTATTGGCATCGCTCCGGGAGCAAACATCAACTATGTGACGGGTCATGCCATTTTCGAAGCGACTCACGGCACCGCACCCAAGTATGCTGATCTCGATAAAGTGAATCCCGGCTCGGTCATTCTCTCCGGCGAGATGATGTTCCGCTATATGGGCTGGGGCGAAGTTGCCGACTTGATCATTAAGGGTATGGAAGGCGCTGTCGCAGCCAAGACCGTGACTTATGACTTTGCGCGTTTGATGGACGGCGCAACCGAAGTCAAATGCTCCGAGTTTGGTGACGCGATCATCAAGCACATGTAACAAATAAAAAGCTCTCTTTGTTTGAAATATAAAATCGCCGAGGCTGATCTGGTCTCGGTGATTTTATTGTGGTGTATGATTGCCCAAAGAAATAGTTGTATCCATTTTATTCGTAAGGAGAAGAAATGAATATCATCGTAAATATCATTATCTGTATTGTGGCACTATTGCATGGTTACTTTCTCATCCTTGAAATGTTCCTGTGGGAGAAACCTGCAGGCCGCAAATCCTTCCGCACCACTGCGGAGTTCGCGGCACAGTCGAAGACATTGGCGGCGAATCAAGGTCTGTACAACGGATTCCTCGCGGCAGGTCTGGTCTGGAGTCTGTTCGCAGATAATCCAGTCAAAATATTCTTCTTAAGTTGTGTAATCATCGCGGGACTCTTTGGCGCGTTCACAGTCAGCAAAAGGATATTTTATATTCAGGCTTTGCCAGCTTTGATCGGGCTGGTGCTTTTCTTGGTGGCATAGATTCTTGTAAATTTACAAGAATAGAAGTTGGAATGTAAAAGTCCCAACTTTGTTTTTTATCAAATCAAGTGCAGTTTCTAAAAGTAGTTATAATATGCAAGGCTCCCGAAAAAAAATTAATCATTAGGAAATTTCAATGCCAACTGCTTTACGGATCGGTGAAATCGTAATATCGTTTTTACTTTTATTCTTATGATTGCGGTGGGCCCCGTCACATGCATGTGGATCGTGAAAATATGAGCGCAAAAATCTGGCTTGACCCTCTTGTTTCACTTGCTGAAAATCATGGTTACAATCGAAAAGAATTGCGTGACATTGAAAGAATTGCAACAGAGAATCTGGAGAAATTAAGAAATGAATGGGACTCTTTCTGTAGTGGTAACCCTAAACCTGCCTAGGGCTGTAAATGTATCCGTAACGGATGATACATTGTCTGTGGATTTGGAAGACGGGCGCACGGTTTCCGTTCCGATTGGCTGGTATCCCCGTCTCGCGCATGCGACTCCTGCTGAGCGTGACAATGTCCAAATTGCAGGCGCAGGCTTGGGTCTTCACTGGCCCGATTTGGATGAGGATATTGGTGTTGAAGGAATTTTGCTCGGCAAACAATCTAATGAAAACCTTCAGTCATTTCAGAGGTGGCTGCAATTAAGAAAATAAGAAAAAAAGTCGGAACATGAAAGTTCCGACTTTTTGATTCCCAAATTACCGTGACTACACTCCGCCCAATCCATGACAATCATCACTAAGGCAAAAAGGGGATAAAGGCTACAATAAATCTCGAATTGACATTCCGTGAGGAGAATAACAGCCAATGGAAGTTTACAATCATGATCTGATCATTTTAGGAACCGGCTTGGCAGGCTTACGCGCCGCGCTTGAAGCCACACAGCAAAGCAAAGGGGAATTGGATATCGCTTTGGTTTCCAAACTCCAATTGATGCGCGCTCATTCCGTGGCGGCAGAGGGTGGCACGGCCGCTGTCATGCGTCAGGATAAAGGCGACAGCTTCGAACTGCACGCCTGGGATACGGTCAAAGGCTCTGACTTTTTGGCTGACCAGGATGTGGTGGATTTCTTCGTGCATGAGATGCCGAAGGAAATTTTGCATCTCGATCACTGGGGCATTCCCTGGTCGCGGACGGAAGATGGTCACATTGCACAGCGACCGTTCGGTGGGCACTCGTATCCACGCGCAGTTTTCGCCTCTGACAAAACGGGCTTCCTCGAAATGCAAACGTTGTACGACACGTTGATGAAGCACACCAAGAAGATCAACCGCTACGATGAAGGCTTTGTTACTTCGATCATCATCGAGAACGGACGCTTCGCCGGATTGACCATGATCGATATGATCAACGGCCGCTATGTGTTGATCCGCGGCAAGGCGTTGATCATCGCTACTGGCGGCGCAGGTCAGATCTTTGGCTTTACTACTTACTCCGAAACAGTTACGGGTGACGGACTCGCGATGTCTTATCGCGCGGGGCTTGCGTTGAAGGATATGGAGTTTGTTCAATTCCACCCGACGGGATTAATTCCCAGCGGCATTTTGATGACGGAAGCCTGTCGCGGCGAGGGCGGATACCTGCTCAATAACAAGGGTGAACGCTTCATGGGAAGTTATGCTCCCAGTAAGTGGGAACTCGCTCCGCGTGACATGGTCTCCCGTTCAGAGATGACCGAGATCGAAGCGGGTCGCGGTTTCCCTGGACCTGGCGGCTTGGATTATCTTCATCTGGATCTGCGTCACCTCGGAAGGGAACAAATTCTTGAACGTCTTCCGCTCATCCGTGAAGTGACCATTAAACACATCGGACTTGATCCAATTGAAAAACCCATCCCGATCCGCGCTGTGGCGCATTATTCCATGGGCGGCGTACATACGGATATTAAGGGACATACTCCCGTTGAAAATATCTGGGCGGCGGGTGAAGTATCCTGCGTGTCTTTGCATGGAGCGAATCGACTCGGCTCAAACTCGACGGCTGAATGTCTCGTGTGGGGACGAGTGACAGGCGAAGAAGCGGCGCGTTATTGCAAGAATGCAACAGCGGCCGAATCACCGGTTGAGTCCGCACAGGCTGAATGGTCGAGGATCGAAGCGCTGATTAAATCCACAGGTACCGAAGATCACTATCAGATCCGCGCTGAACTGCGCCGCACATTGGATGTCAACATGGGTGTCTTCCGCACGGGCGAACAAATGCAGGCAGGTTTGGATAAGATCCGCGAGTTGAAGGAGCGCTATAAGCACATTCAGCTTAAGGATAAGAGTCTGCGTTACAACACGGACATGGAACGCGCCATCGAAACGGGTTTCATGATCGATGTGGCTGAAGTTGCGACGCTTGGCGCGTTGACCCGCACCGAGTCGCGCGGCGGACATGCGCGCCGCGACTATCAGGTGCGTGATGATGAAAATTGGCTAAAGCATACGATGGCGAACTTTACACCCGCTGGTCCCAAGTTGGATTACATCCCTGTTGATATCTCCATGTGGAAGCCTGTGGAGAGGAAATATTAGGAGAAGATATGAACTCAAATAAACCAGCTTACAACAATCGCCTTGGTATCAAGGGCTGGGTATATGCAGGGAAATATACCTTTGAACGATATTTATATTTAGGACATCGACTGACAGGTATGGGATTGATTGCCTACATGCTGTTGCATATCATTGAAACTGCAAATCGCATGCGCGGTGTAGTGGCTTGGGAAGGTTTGATGGGACTCTTCGCTTTGCCGCTCTTCAAGATGATTGAGTATGCGCTTTTCGCCGCGGCTGTGTTCCATGCATTGAACGGAGTGCGCCTGTTGATGACCGAGTTGGGTTTCTTTCTTGGCAGACCCAAAGAGCCGGTTTATCCGTATTCATCTTCCATCAAAAGACACCGCCCGTTGACTTATATCATCATGGCATTGGCCGCGTTGATCATTATCCTCGGCGGTTCGAGTCTGTTCTTCCCGTAATTTGGGTGATTAGATATTAGGTTAGATATTAGGAATTAGGAGTTCCCCAATACCTATTCCCTAATCACCTGTTTCCTACAAGGAGTTCTTATGCGCGAAACACGTTTATGGTCATGGCATCTGCTGGTAATACCGATCATCATTGTATTGTTGGGATTGCATTTTGCCATTATGCATTACGCACCAGTCTTTTACGGAGTGAGTGTGGAAGAGGCTCGCAACTTTGAAGCAATGATCGAGCGCGGAAAAAGTGTTGCTCAGTTGGTGCTTTATATTTTATTATTGGCCGCGGCGCTGTATCACGGCTTATATGGATTGCGCGGAATTATTCGCGAATTGCCGATGACTCCTGCGCTCGGAAAGATCGTGGATATAACCGTCATCTGCGTCGGACTCTTCATCTTTGCATTCGGCACATACGTCACCTGGTGGACGTTTAGTTACCCGGTCGGAGGATAATTTTTATGAGTGATAAAACAACCACCCCGCGCGAGATCACCTTTCGCGTTCGCCGCTTTGACCCTGATGTGGATACTGCTCCGCATTGGAGCGAATACCGTCAGCATGTTCATGACGGGATGACCGTGCTTGAAGCGCTGCACCAACTCAAGGCGGAGCAGGAGCCGACTTTGTCATGGCGTTCCTCCTGCCGCATGGGAGTCTGCGGTTCGTGCGGCATGTTCGTCAACGACCTTCCACAACTTGCCTGCCAAACGCAAGTCCTTCATTTGGGAACGGATGTGGTAACGATCGCGCCGCTTCCCAATTACGACAATGTCAAAGACCTTGTACCTGATCTTACGCCGTTGATCGAAAAACATGCGGCAGTCAAACCTTATATTATTTATCTCGACCAGATCGAAATTGATTCTCCGACTGGTGAATTTCTGCAAACTCCAGATCAGCGCGAAGAATTCAGTCAGTTCACGCATTGCATCAAATGCGGATTATGTCTCGCAGCCTGCCCGACCGTTGCGACTGATCCACTCTTCCTTGGTCCTCAGGCTTTGGCGCAGGCCTATCGCTACACAGCTGACAACCGCGACTGCGGCATGAAGGAACGCATTTCAGCGATCGATATTTTCCATGGACCGTATCAATGTCACCTGGCTGGCGCTTGCTCACAAGCCTGTCCCAAAGGCGTTGACCCTGCCTTCGGAATCCAGTTGCTCAAACGCAAATTGGTTCTAGACAGTATCGGATTCGGAAAGAAGAAATCATCAGTCGCAAAAATAATGCCTTTAGCGGATGTAGTGAAGGCGATCGAGGAGTTCGCTCCACCGCCGCGAACAGTTGGAAAATAAGTCAAAAAAAACCGCATCAATGTAGATGCGGTTTTTTTTTGACTTTGAAATATTTTATTTTGTAACCGTAACGGCCAGCTTCATTCCATCTTCATAATGTCTTGTGATAAGGCATGAAAACTCCAACTGGGTTGACGCGGCAGTATCGGGGAATGTGTATTCAACTGTGACCTGCGCGCCGCCGCCTAATTCATTCTTTGGAACTACGAGCAAAGCGTTTTGCAAAGCAGCATCCAGACTGCCAGCCACGGAAACAGGTTGGGTAATATTAAAATTATGGGCGTGGTTTCCCTTGTTGGTGATGATAAAAGTATATGGCACGCCGACTTGGAATGTAGTCAATGATGAGTCGATTGTATTGTCGCCCAATGTGACTTCTACTTCAGTACCGTTCGTCGCGGCGACTGGCTCGGTGGCTGCAGGCTGGACCGCTGGTTCAGTAGCGACAGGCTGAGAAACGGGAACTTCAGTCTCGGCTGGTGCGGATGCTCCGCAGGCAGCGACTATAAGCATGGCAAATACAACGATAACCAGTAAAGTTATTCTTTTCATTTTATTTTTCTCCTTTTGACCTGACGGGATTATCGTTTCAGTCTTTACCTTGGATTGTATATTCTAATCATCTGCTCATTTGAGTATTAGCAGTTTGCGGGGTCTTGCGTAAGTTCTACTTATAGATTTCCCCGATTTCATTATTAATTATGCTATCAATGCGTCTTCCATTTTTAGCAGCCATTCTTTTGTAGGTATTCCATCACCGCCGCCATAACCGTGGAGTTTTCCATCCTTGCCGATCACGCGATGACATGGGATCACAAGCGGCATGGGGTTGGTGGCATTGGCACGCCCAACAGCGCGATACGCGTGCGGATGTTCTATCTGCGCAGCGACTTCTGCATAAGTACGTGTTTCCCCATAAGGAATTGCAAAAACAACTTTCAAGGCTTTTTGTTGAAATGGACGCATACTTGCCCAGTCAATTTTGAAAGTGAATTCATGGCGTTTTCCTTTTAAATATTCAGCCAATTCTTTTGCGTAGGGTTTTATCTTTGGCTGATTTCGTTCAACCGTACATTTGAAACGACGAAGGTATGAATCCAGATCGGGCTGAGAGTGGTCCCATTCAACGGCGAGCAGTCCCAAGTCAGAGGCAGCGATTCGTAAATCTCCCAAGGCCGTATTATTTAATTCACCAAGATAAATTTTGAGGGAAGAAAAAGCCATTTTATACTCCTGAAAAACGCTTGAAAATTTGCAATCTTGTTAGTTGAATAACAAGCGTAGGGTAATCGTAGGGTTGGCGTCAAGTAGTATTCGGACAACCATGATAAATTTACCATTGTAAGGTGATTTCTCTTCTCCTCCTTTCAAAGAGAACCGCGGTCGGCGTCCGCGGTTCTTGGCGTTTAAAAGGCCAGCGAAGATATTGGCAGTATAATCGCGTCATCAAACTCTTGCGAGGGTAACATGCCTGTTCAAATTACAATTATTGGTCTTGGTCAAGTGGGTGCTTCGATAGGATTGGCGCTTGCGGCTCATAAAGATAGCGTTTTTTGTGTGGGTCACGATAAGCAGTTTTCGGTCGAGCGCGCCGCGCAGCAAAAAGGTGCAGTGGATAAAACCGAGCACAATCTTCCAAAAGCCGTGCAGGGTGCTCGATTGGTGCTTTTGGCTTTGCCGGTGCATCAAGTACGCGAAACTTTGGAATTTATCGCTCCCGATCTCACGCCGGGCATGGTTGTGGTGGATACTTCCCCGATCAAAGCTGAAGTGGCGAAGTGGGCGAAGGATATTCTTCCGGAAGGTTGTTTCTATGTGGGACTAATCCCCACGATCGCGGCTGAATTTTTACACGAATCTACGACTGGTCTGGACTCAGCCAAAGCGGATCTTTTCAAAGACAGCATTTTCCTGGTTGATGCCCCTTCGGGCACACCGAGTAATGTTTTACAAATGGTTACAGATCTTGTAAAGCTAATTGGCGCAACGATCATGATCGCCGATGTTCTCGAGTCAGATGGCTTGATGGCTTCTGCATATCTGTTACCGCAACTGGTCTCTACGGCTTTATTGAACGCAACCATGAATCAGCCTGGCTGGAAGGAAGCACGTAAAGTTGCCGAACGTGCCTACCATGCTGCTACATCCATACAGGATGACCCTGACTCATTGTGGATGTTATCTTTGCATAATCGTGAAAACACCATCCGTGTGTTGAACGCAATGATTCAATCCTTGGTTGAGCTGCGTGATGATGTGGAAGATGGAAATGATGAAGCGCTAAAGAATCGATTGCAATCCGCGCAGAGCGGCCGCGAAGCTTGGTTGGGCGATCGCTTCTCAGCGACCTGGGCAGACAGGAAAACTCCGCCGTTGGAGAAAACGCCCTTGAAAGAAAGACTATTAGGTTCCATGCTAGGTAAATCAACAAAAGATAAAAAATGACCTGCTATTGTTACATCCTCGAATGTGCGGATGGAACCTATTACACCGGCTGGACAACTGACCCAGAGAGGCGGGTATCCCAACATAATAAAGGCATCGGCGCAAAATACACCAGCGTACGTCGTCCGGTGAAACTGGTTTATTTGGAACTGCATCCAAATCGCACTGAAGCTATGAAGCGCGAACTCGCGATCAAAAAAATGAAACGGGTACAGAAGATTAATTTGGTTGAAAAATATGTGGGCAAATAAATAACCGAATATACAAATATAAACTTCAAAGATCCTTGATGATACACATCAGGGATCTTTGATTCTAAACACAAACCCAAATATTTCTGAACAACTTCTAAACATCCTTTTTGTAAGATACTGGCATGAAAAGGAGATTGAATGAAAAATAAATCATATCGTTTCATATCCGTTCTTGTTTTACTGTCCTTCATTGCCGGCGCCTGCTCTCCCGCGCAGATGATCAGTGATGAGCTTGTTGTACCTTCTGTAATGCCGACAGAGCAATCATTCATTGGGAATAAGTCGCCGGAGCAGAATCCCATTTCCAGCAATGACATCCCAGATGTAAATCTTCAGCAACTTGAAGGAGAATATCTTTTTTCGGAAGGCCCTGCTGTGGATGAAAATGGCAACGTCTATTTCTCTGACATTAACGCTGGAAAGATTTACAAATGGTCAACTGATGGCAGTGTGACTGTTTTCTTCGAAGGCTTGAACAAACCCAATGGTCTTGGGTTCGATATAAATGGTATCTTGATCGTGTGTGAGGGCGGCAATGGAAGATTGATCTCAATTGACTCGCAGGGGCAGATTGCCGTCCTTGCAGATCAATATAATGGACTCCGCTTCAACGAACCGAATGATCTGTGGATCGACCCCCAGGGCGGAATTTATTTCACCGACCCTGCGTATCAATCGTCCGTGGTGCAGGATGGCGAGCATGTCTACTATCTGTCCCCGGATCGTAGTCAGGTCATCCGCGTTATTTCTGATCTTGTCAGACCGAATGGCATTGTCGGCACGACGGATGGGAAGACGCTTTATGTGGCTGATCATGGCGCGGAGCAAACTTTTTCGTATACGATCACTGCCGACGGAAGTTTGACGAAAAAACAGCTATTTGTCTCCACAGGCTCAGACGGAATGGAATTGGATGCAGTTGGAAATTTATATCTGACCACGCCAAATAAGGTTCAGATATACGATGTGTCAGGGAATTTTCTTAAAGATATTCCAACACAGGAAAACCCAACCAATGTTGCCTTTGGTGGAATGGATGGAAAGACATTATTCATCACTGCCAGAACAGCAGTCTACATTTCCGCTTCAAGTGGATCCACAACTAGTATCACTTTCACGCTGACCAGCCCCGACCTGCCCAGTGACAAGCGCCTGCCCGTTGAATATTCCTGTGATGGCGCGAGTTCAACTCTCGCACTCACATGGAGTGGCGCATCCGCCGGGACACAGGGTTACGCAGTGGTCATGCACCATAATGCTCCGGACAATGCTATTCACTGGTATTGGGTTCTGTACAACATTCCCGCGGATGTGACCAGCCTCGCCAAGAATATGACCGGCATTGGAACATTGGGAATAAACAGCGTGAATGACAGAAATGAATACGCGCCTCCATGTTCCAAAGGACCCGGTGATAAGGAATATATCTACACCGTGTACGCGCTTTCCTCACAGCCGCAGATCACCACATCACCGGTCAACCGCGCGGCACTGTTGGATGCCATAAAGGATATTACGCTCGCCAGTGCTGAAATGCATGTCATGTATGCCAGACCGTAAAGAGAAAATCTATTGCCAATTTTTTCATCACCGACTTCTATAATCCGACAAAATCAACTAATAGGAGAAAAAAAATGAAAACCAAAATTTTATATCTGATAATGATCCTAGCTATGTTGTTGTCTGCCTGTTCAACCAGCATAGCAGCCGCAAATCAATCCGCCGAGGCATCTGTTACGCCAGCGGTAGAAATCCAAGCTGTTGTAACGCAAGATCAAGCCGCATCGGCGACAGATACCCAGGGTGGCGGTACGCCTCCGCAAGCCGCCTATGACGCCTGTGTTGGAAAAGTCGAACAGGATACCTGTGAGTTCACATCCAACAAAGGCACAGAGACAGGTGTTTGCGAAACCGTGCAGGGACCTCTTGCCTGCTCACCAAAACGTGATGCCGCTGGCGACGGACAAACCGTCGATAATGGAAACCAGCAAGGCGGTGGACAGACCGATCAAAACGGTTCTGCTTATAATATCGAACAAGCCATCTCAGACAAAGCTCAAGGGATGACCATCTCTTACGATGCACTGGCATACATGACCGGCGACCTCGGCGCCGACTCATTCTTCCCTCCAGGAAAGGTTGCCGATTTCTGGGGCTTTCAATACCTGCGCGACAATGATCCAAGTGAGATGGGACATGCGGGAGACTTCCTCACCAGCGCTGCGATGAATACGCTCAATACTTTGACCGAATCTCAGCGCGCCGAGCTGGTTGCTCTGGCGCAAAGTCAGGTAACGTCCATCAATGAGTATGGTTACAAACGCTTTGTGTTCATGTCCGCTTTTCGCCGGCTGATGAATAATGACCTGCCCGCTGGCACGACTGGGTTGAGCGAAGACGCGGTCAAAGCCTACTCGGCGGAATTATATAAACTCGATGGACAGATCAGCTTCGATCGGGCGCAGTTGATGGGCAAGTTGATCAACGAGATGGACACGACTCAACTGGCATACCTGGATGGAATGGTCGGCAAGGGAATGCTTGAGTGGCCCGTTGTGGAAGAACCCGCGGATGTCAAAGGTCTTGACCGGGATGTGAAAGTTGCCGTGATGACCTACGCCGCTGATATGTTCGCCTGGTATGCCGGCTCAGTCGAAGCGGATGTGTACTTCTGCCCCGAACGTCATGGGACTTACTTCGGCTCGTTCTATCTGAAAGATATCAAAGCGATGAGCGACCCGACTTACTCCATCCCGACCAACCTGACAGGCGACTTGGGCGAGACCATGCTGACAAAACTAAATACAGATCAGGCGCAGTTGATCACGGGTCTGGTGAATGTTCAGAAGCCGTACCTGCTGGGAATGGTGGATATGCGCGAACAGATTTCCACCGAACTCCGCAAGTTCAAGGATGGCGGTTCTGCCGACAATGCTACCGTGCTCAGCATGATGGAAAAATATGGCGAACTTGACGGCTCGATCATTTACAATCTTGCTTTAAGCTTCAACCAGGTGAATCAAACTTTGACCGATGAACAGAAGGCTGAACTCACAGCCTTGCGCACAGAACTGCTCGGCGACCAGGCTCACCCCACTCGTGCGTACCTGTACTCGCAAGCCATTTCCATGCCAGAAATTCCGAACACTGATTTCCTATTCAAATAATCGATAAGCCACGAAGACATTGATAATTTTTCTCAGTGTTTTCGTGGCAAAAAATTTGAGAGTATCCATGAAGCGACTCATTTCTTCTTTTGCTCTTTTTTCCATTTTTATTTCAGCTTGCGCGCCAACTATGGCGACTCCAATCCCCCAGCCAAGCTCAACCCCCGCGACAACGGTTAGCGAGCAATTTACTGCCACACCTGAAGCGATGCCCACTGAGCAGAGTCAACCCGAAGCGACGAAGAAGCCGAAAAGCAAAGATCCGCTGGTTGTTCCTACATCCACAAATACCGATTTTATTGCGACTGAAATACTCGGACGGCCAACGAATACATCGATAACAGTAAACATTGTGCCGGCCATCGCGATGACAATTTATTATGAATACGGCATAGCTTCGGGAAATTATATTTCGCAGACCGCGCTGCAGAGTGCTGCTGCAAATGCGCCGCTCGAAACGTTGATTGATAAATTACAGCCGAACACAAGCTATTATTATCGAATCAATTACAATGGCATTGCTGGCGCGGAACATATGTTTATGACCCAGCGCGCGGTTGGCAGTGCGTTTACTTTCGACATTCAAGGTGATTCGCATCCTGAACGCGTAAATAAACAATTCAACGCCGAC
>CAIWRB010000343.1 GCA_903914955.1 uncultured Chloroflexota bacterium
AAATATGCACGAGGGAAAGTCGCCGTCGGGAACAGCCTCGCGCATATCCCATTTCTCTTGCCTCTGGCAAGTCATACCTTGTGCGGCTTTCCCTTTTTGGTTTCGGCTTGTCCGAGTTAGGGAAGATTCCGTCGAAAGCAAGTTTCCAAACGAAAGACAAGACGGCACCCCACTGACCCCGCCTCTCCATAATACCCGCTTATCAATCTCGGTTACCGAATTCCCCGATTCTGATTTAGAATCAGCCTCAAGATGATTCGTAAAACCTTCAGCGGCATCAGCGCCTTCCTGCAAACTCCGATCGGTGTCATACTGATCACCAACATTGCCTGGCAGGGCATCATGTGGGCAGCAAAGATCCCCTCAAATAAAATAGTCAGCTTGGTTTTGCTTGTCTTTGACGGTTTTGTTGCTTATCTGCTTTTTGATCGACTGATCTATTTCTTCTCCCAATTCGTTCTTCCAATTCAAAACCCGAAATACAGGCAGGAGATCTACTCACGTGTCAATAATTTTGAGACCGGCAGGCGCGGCCCCGCACTCTTCATTAAGAATGGCCGAGTCATCACCCACAAAGGCGAGGAAAGTAAGCGTGGAGCGGGAGTAATTATTTTGGATACGGCCAGCGCGGCAGTTTTGCGAACTGATACTGAGATAAGAGACACGGTCGGACCTGGGGTTAAATTCACAAATGGGAACGAATATATTGCAGGGAGTGTAGATCTCCGCTCACAGTGGCAGTATATCGGTCCGCACTCGAACGACCAGCCCTTCCTTAATCCCGTGCCAACCTCACCCAAAGATTTTATCGATGTGCAAAACCGCCGCCAACAAACCAGCGGACATACGCGCGATGGGTTTGAGGTTTCTCCCACGATCAGCATCAAGTTCAACATTAAGCGGCCAAAAGAAAAGGTGGCGACCGAGGGTGGAGTGATCTCGCAATATGGATATGATGCAAATTCAGTTCGCAACGCCATCACGCGTGAGGTGATCGAACTGGGGACTCTGGAAAACAAAAATAAGCGCCTGGAGTGGAACAAGCTTCCCGCGCATTTGGTGGTGAATATCTGGCGCGAGTACGTTCGTAAATTTAAACTCGGAGACCTCTTCACACCCAATGATAGTAACGGTTTGCAGACCATTGAGAAAATGATCAATAAGCGCGTCAAACAACACAATGTGGAAGCGTTGGACGATACTGGCGGTAAAACGGGAGAATGGCTGGCAAGCCTTGAATTCCAACAATTGCAATCACGCGGACTTGAGATCACAGAAGTGCGGATCCATAATGTGTTTTTCGACAAGGACGACAAGGATATGGAAAAACAAGCCATCGAGCAATGGAGCGCAGAATGGTTGAATATCGCCAAAAAGGAAGAACTCTTCATAAAGGAAAAAGAATCCTTGATGGAAACCGCTGCCCGGGAAGATGCCAGCAAAAGATTTGCTGGCATCGCATCCAGGCAATTCAGTGGTAAAACGACTATGCCGCAAGAAAACCCTTTCAAAACACTTCAATTGTTGATCCTGCCGCTTAAAGAATTCATCCTAAGCGAAAGTAATGCCAACAGTGATATGGAAAAGGAATTAAGAAAACTCGATGACATTTGGAAGTGGTTGTTAGATAACAATCCAGTGGAAACCATTCCTATCAACAAAGCCCCGGACGCGTCACCCTCTGCGAAAAGGGGGGATCGGCAATGAAGAAAAAAACTCAACGCGTTGAGTTCGCCCGTCTCTTCGGCCTTACAGATGCCGATGTGGAATTCAGAAATAAATGGCGCGGACTTGCGGGCATGGCTGTCTGGCTGGTATTAAGTGGCTTGACCATGATCCTGACGGTTATCGGCGTGAAAGAACGGCTTCATGTTGCGATTGTAATTGGGTTGAGCCTGCTCAAATATCTCCCTTTGTTGATGGTGGTTTATAGTTTCTCCAAAAAAAAGACCGGGCGCTATCTTGATGATATTTATGAATTACAAAATGAAGAACTGGCAGCTGATTTTCTTGAGGAAGTAACCTTTGGATACGGTCATGAGTGGATCACGATCAACGAGGGCAGGATCGCCGAAAAAGATGAGATGTCATCTCTGATCTTGATCGGTGGGCCAGGCTCCATTCAGGTCAACCTCGATAGCGTTGCGCTGCTTGAAAAAGTGGACGGAGAACCAAAGGTTATTTTCCCTCGAAACGAATCGTGGGCACTCGGTAGATTCGAACGCATCCGCGAGATCGGCAAGTTTGACGAACCCGGCAAGCGCGAATACGCTATTATTAATTTACGCGATCTTTTTATCCGAGACTTGGCAGTTAAGTCACGCACCAAAGACGGGATACCTCTGGGGGCGAATGGCATCAAAGTGATGTTCAGCCTGCTCCGCAGAGGAGTCTCAAGATACGATGATCCGGCACAAAGCGACGCATACTCATTTGAAGACGAGGCGGTGCATGCTCTCGTCTATAATCAGACGATCATAACGCCTGCCTCCATCATCCCAGCCGGAATACCTTTCCCGTGGGATACAACCGTGGTCCCTCTCATCATCACCGAGATGGAGAATTTGATCACTTCGCGCACATTAAGCGAGATCCTCGCCACTATCAGCAAAAAAGAAATGGATAGCGCCGCCTCCAATAATCAAACCATCGCGCAAATGAAGATCGAGATGACAGGTCAATACCCGCCCTTCGACGAAAAAGAGGCTTCAAGCGCGCCAAACTTCGAATCGCGTTCAAAGATCACTGCTCAATTCTTTAGTAATGCATTCAAAGAGAAGGCTGCGAAACTTGGTGTAAACATTGAATGGATCGATATAGGAACCTGGCAGCTTCCAGAAACCCTGATCCTTGACAAACATAAGGAAGCTTGGAATCTCTCTCACGAAAACTCAAAGAACCGTGCCAGAGTTGAAAATTCAGGCAAGCTTCTTGAAACAAAAGAGCTTATTAAACTTGTCAACAATGTGGTCATAGATAATTACGATAAAGGCATTGCTCCGCAAAGCAATTCAAGCAAGGATAAAGATTCTCAATCGGTTGTAACCTTCACTGGAGATAAAAAGCAGATCGGCCTGCAGGAAACCGGTAAAAAAGACCCAACCTCAATTGCACTGGATATACTAAAAGCCTTTCGTAGAGAGTTGACCGCAGGAAAAACTAAGATCGAAAACGATAACCGCCCAATGGAAATAAAAGAAGAAGAGCTCGCCGCACTCAATAAGGCGTTGCATAACATCTCACAACTCGCCCCCCATTATCACTATGTAAAACCATCATGAAACATCCCAACATCACTCTCTCTCCCGAGATCACGCGCGCGCTCAATTTTAGTACACCAGTTGTCGCGCTTGAGTCTACTGTCATCACACACGGACTTCCACACCCGCAAAATTTGGAGCTTGCACGAGACATGGAACATCAGGTCCGGGATCATGATGCGACACCCGCAACCGTTGCATTGTTGGATGGAGAAATTCGAATCGGTCTCTCAGACGAGGAATTGATTCGGCTCGCTGACGCGGAATCAAACTCTGTGCTGAAAGTGAGTCACCGTGACTTCGCAACTGCCATCCTCAAAAAGAAAAATGGCGGCACCACAGTGGCAGGAACAATGTTCGCCGCGCAATTAGCCGGGATCAAAGTTTTCGCAACAGGCGGAATCGGCGGCGTGCATAAAGAATCATCTTTTGATATTTCAACTGACCTGCGCGCGCTGGCAGAAATTCCCATGATCGTTGTGTGCGCAGGCGCAAAAGCAATTTTGGACCTACCCGCAACATTGGAATATCTTGAAACCATGGGTGTGCCAGTCGTCGGTTATCAAACGGACGAGTTTCCCGCTTTCTATTCACGCGAAAGCGGACTCGGCGTTAGTGTACGGTTGGATTCTCCCCGAGAGATCGCAGATTTCGCCCGAGCACATTGGAACTTTGGAATGCGCAGTGCGGTGTTAGTGACAAACCCTGTTCCTGAAACAGATGCAATCTCAAAGTCAGAAATGGAACCGCTGATCCTGAAAGCGTCAGCAGAAGCCATCGAGCAGGGAATCCACGGGCAGAAACTCACTCCGTTTTTATTAAGTCGCATCAGTCAATTGACAGAGGGCAAATCACTGCGCACAAATCTGGCGTTATTGTTAAACAATGCGCGTCTCGCAGCGCAGATCGCAGGTGAGATGAAGACAAACAAACAAGTGAAGGCTATTTAGAGGTGACCATGAAAAACGAGTTCGCACTGACTGTTACGATCAACGCAAAAGCCGAAACGATCTATAAGGCCTGGCTTTCCACCGAGGGCCACAGCGCTATAACGGGCAATCCTGCAAAAGTGGCCGGCACTGTGAACGGCGATTTCACAGCGTGGGATGGGTATATCTGGGGAATGTTTTTGGAATTGGAAAATAATAAAAGGATAGTGCAAGCCTGGCGCACAGGTGAGTTTCCATCGGAGGCAGAAGATTCGATCGTGGAAATATTATTGGAAGAAGAGCATGGTAAAACAAAGTTGACGCTCAATCATTCCAATATCCCGGAAGGTCAGGCGGATAGTTACAGATCAGGCTGGGAGGATTTTTATTTCAAGCCGATGAGAGAGTATTTTGGGGATTAGGGAAAAGTAGTCTTGTATAAATGACGGCTTGAGAAGATTATTGGAATCCTTCGACGAGATCAGGACAATGCCGTCATCCTTCATTCTTAAGTAACTCTTTCACCAGACTTTCTGGCACCTGTACCGCCACCACTTCCCCTTTGACTGTCACCACCCCATTCACGATTATCCATTCTTCGATCACAACTTTGCGCCCCTTTACCTCCTTTACTTTCGCGCGGATTTCTAATATGGGACCCAGCGGCGTCGGTTTGAGATAATCGACATGCAGGGAGGCGGTTAGATAACGTAAGGGCGGCTCGCTATCCATTGTGCGATTCTCAGCGCGGTAACCTGCAGCGGCAGCTGTGCCCGTTCCGTGGCAATCCACCAACGAGGCCAGCAACCCACCATAAACGTATCCAGAAATGGCCGTGTGATAGGGCTTGGGTTGAAAATGGCAAACTGATTCTTCACCGTCCCAAAAACTTTTGATTTGATGCCCGTACTCATTCATACTTCCACAGCCGTAACAATGTGCGAAGTATTCGGGATAAAAATCTTGAAAGGCTTTTTCGGTCATGGGAATTCCTTCGATTTGCGATTTTTTATGGCGTGGAAGTCACGGTTATTAAGGTAGGCGTGCCAGTTGGCTTGGGTGTTAAAAGATTATCCATAACAAGAAACCGTCCAACCACTTTCCATTCATAAGCCATAAAGATCTGTACTTCATACGAGCCGGGCAGCCAGCCCCCGATCGGGTTCTTGCTTTCGACATACCCCCCAGTACCGCCTGTGCTCCACTCATCCCGCCACGGTTCGGTCTGATAATCTACCAGCTGACCATCGCGGTACCAGAGCGCGGTCCATTGCGCGCCGGGCAGCGTATTGTTGTAATCAAACCCGCCATACATGGTTTGAATTGGCAATACAAAAACGGTTTTAGGATCCACCGTATTCGTGCCATCAAATTTGGTCGAGAACTGGATCGCAGTAAAGATCGCTTCTGGATTTGGGACCACCTGCCCCTGGAACAAGGCTTCGATCGCGACGGGTAAAAAGGGAGTGAGGGTCAGCGTTGGCGTATCTGAAACTGAAGGAGTCAGCGTGAGGCTTGGCACCAATGTCAACGTAGGCGTGAGCGTAATGGTCGGAGTTAAAGTTATTGTAGGAGTCAATGATTGCGTTGGAGAAGGTGGATAATAAACATAGATCAAAGGCTCACCATAAAACGGGAGCCAGAACGCGCAGACAAATAATGATAAAGCAAAAAAGAAGAACTGCCATGCGAGTACATTATGACGGCGGCGTAAACTATGGAAAGTCAAATTGCGCGCAACCTGCATACTTTTGATCGCAGCGCGTATCGCGAGGTAGGCACCGATCACCGCAAAAAGCGCCAAAGCAAGAATTCCTGCACGAATATCCATATTAGAATTATAGCATGTTGAAATTTAACTTCTGTGGTAAAACTTGCGCATGGCCAATGAAATCATATTCCTCAAACTGGGCGGATCACTTATCACGGATAAGGATAAACCCTACACCCCCCGACTCGACAAATTAAAAGAACTGGCTCTGGAAATAAAAACTGTTCTAGATTCAAACCCGGGCCTGCAAGTGATCCTCGGGCATGGTTCCGGCTCATTCGGACACACTGCCGCCAAAAAGTATGGCACGCGCGACGGAGTCCAAACGGTTGAGCAATGGTATGGATTTGCCGAAGTCAAATTTCAAGCCGCTGAGTTAACTCGCTATGTGATCGAATCACTCCTGAAAGCTGGGTTGCCGGCGATCTCGATCCACCCATCGTCATCCATGGTTTCAGATAATAGAATTATTATCCATCATAACGTATTGGCTATACGAAAATCGCTGGCTGTAAATCTTCTGCCGGTCGTACATGGTGACGTGGCTTTCGATGAATCTCTGGGCGGGACGATCCTTTCGACTGAGGATGTTTTTTCATTTCTCGCCGAACAGTTCTCCCCCAGGCGGATTCTACTGGCGGGAATCGAAGCCGGGGTTTGGGCGGATTTCCCAGCACGGACTGAGCTTGTTAAACAGATTCAACTATCAGATTATGAAAAGATGCGCGCAGGCATTGGCGGATCGGCCAGCACCGATGTCACCGGCGGGATGAAAGCTAAAGTGGAGGAAATGCTTGAATTAGTCAAAAAGAACAAAGGCATAACTGTTCAAATCTTCTCGGCTGAAGAGAACGGTTTTTTGACTCGCGCTCTGAATGGTGAAAATGTGGGAACACTTTTAAAAGAATGACAAAAAGGTGATGAAACGCTCTTGCTTTTTTTGTGAAAAATAGGATAATAGGCTTGTTGGATTATATATAATCTAAAGGAGATTTTATGGCAACCAAAACCAAACCCAAATCCACTAAGAAAACCGCGAAAGTAGCGGCAAAGAAAGTTGTCGCAACCAAAGTTGCAAAAGCCAAAGTGATATTCAAGCCGACAAAGCTGAAACTCATCCGCCCGGTGCCTTCTGATATTGACATCGCACAAGCTGCAAAACTCAAACCCATTTTACAAGTAGCGGCCGAACTTGGTATCCGCGAAAGTGAATTGGAATTATATGGGCCTTACAAAGCCAAAATTAAATTGGAAATTCTTGAGCGCCTCAAGAACAGGCCCAATGGAAAATATATTGATGTAACTGCCATCACGCCCACTCCGCTTGGTGAAGGCAAGACCACCACTACTGTTGGTATTTCACAGGCATTGGGTGCGCTGTTAGGCAAGAAGGTTATCACCGCCATACGTCAGCCATCGCAAGGACCGACCTTTGGAATCAAAGGCGGCGCGGCGGGCGGTGGATATTCGCAGGTGATTCCGATGGAAGATTTCAACCTGCATTTGACAGGCGATATCCATGCCATCACTGCCTCCCATAATTTAACGGCGGCTGCGTTGGATGCGCGCGTGATGCACGAAAAGATGCAGGATGACGAAAAGTTATTTAACGCGCTTTGCCCGCTTGACAAGAAAGGCAAGCGCAAGTTCTCACCAAACATGCTGCGCCGATTAACAAAACTTGGCATTACTAAAACTGATCCGACTGAATTAACAACTGAAGAACGCTCTCGTTTTGCACGGCTCGATATTGACGAGTCCACCATTACCTGGCGCCGTGTCGTGGATATTAATGACCGCATGCTGCGTGAAGTACAAGTCGGCATGGGCAAGGATGAAGCCGGGCACGAGCATCGCTCTGGTTACGACATCACCGTCGCTTCCGAGATCATGGCTGTTCTGGCTCTGACAACCGACCTGAAAGATATGCGTGAACGTTTTGGCAAAATGGTTGTCGCCACCAATAAGCGCGGCGAAGCGGTCACTGCCGAAGATCTCGGAGTGGCTGGCGCAGTAACCGTCTTGATGAAAGACGCCATCAAACCAAATTTAATGCAAACCCTAGAAGGCACTCCCGCCACAGTTCATGCCGGGCCGTTTGCCAATATCGCGCACGGGCAATCCTCCATCATCGCGGATAGGATCGCGCTCAAACTGGCAGATTATGTTGTAACCGAATCAGGCTTCGGCGCTGATATCGGCATGGAAAAATTCTTCGATATTAAATGTCGCTACTCCGGCTTGATCCCGCAAGTAGTTGTGATGGTTGCAACTGTGCGTGCGCTCAAGATGCACGGCGGCGGACCGAAAGTTGTGGCTGGCAAACCGCTCGCCGCAGAATACACCGACGAAAATCTTGACCTGCTGCGCGCTGGTCTTCCGAACCTTGAGCGCCATGTTCAGAACGCGCTCAAATACGGCGTGAATGTTGTCGTGGCTGTCAACTCTTTTGCGACCGACACACCCGCCGAAGTGGAACTCGTCCGCGAAGCCGCACTCAAGATGGGCGCGATGGACGCGGTTGTCTCCACGCATTGGGCAGATGGCGGTCTCGGCGCCAAGAAACTGGCTGAAGCTGTGATTAAAGCCGCAGAGAAACCCAGTCACTTTAAATTCCTCTATCCATTGGAAGACACTATCAAAGAAAAGATCGAAACCATCGCCCGCGAAATTTATCGCGCCGACGGCGTAGATTATTCACCTGAAGCCGAAGAACAGATCGCGCGCTATACCCGCCTCGGTTTCGACAAACTCCCAATGTGCATGGCAAAGACCCATCTTTCATTCACAACCGATGCCTCAAAGAAAGGCGCACCGAACGGATTCCGCGTTGCTGTGCGTGAGATCCGTGCCAGCGTTGGCGCGGGCTTCCTCTATCCGATCCTCGGCGATATGCGCACGATGCCCGGTCTGCCGACACGCCCGGTATTTTATGATGTCGATCTCGATCTGGAAACCGGCAAGGTAGTTGGCTTGTTCTAACTTTTCAAGCAATACAAATATAAAAATAGGTCATGCTGTGCATGGCCTATTTTTTACATCAGACCAGATAGCCTGTATAAAAATTTTCAATATGGATATAATCTGCAGAATATGAAACCTGAATCAATGTCATTGACCGAACAATACGAACTTTCCAAAAGCGATGAAAATCACGCCGCTGAGCTCGCTGCGGCCTGCCACAGTCAAATTGAGAGACTCAACCCGACGTTAAATGCCTTCATCACCGTCATCCCGCTAGAAAAAAAAAATATTCCACCTCCCAACGGGAACGCGCCATTATACGGCATCCCAGTTGCAGTGAAAGACTTATACGATACAAAAGGAATCCGCACCACAGCGGGCTCAAAATTCTTTGCGGATAATTTCCCGCAGGAGGATGCTTTCGTTGTTCAAAAAATAAGGAACGCAGGCGCGCAGATTATTGGCAAAACAAATACGCATGAGATCGCGCTTGGCGTGACTAATAACAACCCGCATTTTGGCGCGTGCAGAAATCCGTGGGACATTACGCGCACGCCCGGCGGATCCTCCGGCGGGAGTGCGGTCGCTGTCGCCACCGGTATGGCACTGGCCGCGCTTGGGACGGACACAGGCGGTTCGATCCGCATTCCAGCTTCACTATGCGGCGTGGTGGGGCTCAAACCCACCTATGGACGCGTGAGCCTGCGCGGAATCCTTCCACTTTCGTGGAATCTAGATCACGCCGGCCCGCTCACCCGCAAGGTCGAAGATGCCGCGCTTATGCTTCAAGTGATGAGCGGATACGATGAACTCGACCCAACCTCTCTCAAGACTCTGCCCGGCGATTACATCAGTCACTTAGGCGACGGAGTGAGTGGACGCAATATCGCGCTAGCAGTTGGAAGTTATATTGACGAATCCGCTGCGGAGGTTTTGGAAGCCGTGCGCAAAGCTGCGCGGATTCTGGAAGGACAAGGCGCGATCATCACTGAAATCAATATGGATTTTCTTAGAGAAGCGGCACTCGCCAATGGGATCATGACCCAAGCTGATGGCGCGGCCTTCCATCGTGAACGTTTGAAGGAACACCCTGATTGGTTCGGCGCGGATGTGCGCCTACGCCTGGAGACAGGTGCGGCATTTAGCTCCAGCGAGTATTCTCTCGCGCGGCACACTCAAGTTGAAATTACAAGAAGATTTGAATTGTTATTCGACGAATATGACGCGCTCATCCTCCCCACTACTCCCATCCCTGCACCGGTGCTGGAGGGAGAGAATGCCATCGAACGCGCCCGCCAGTTGACTCGTTTCACCGCGCCATTCAATTTGAGCGGCCTGCCCGCGCTTTCCATCCCCTGCGGGTTTACAACAGAAGGCCTGCCGATCGGATTGCAGATCGTCTCACGCGCGTGGAATGAAGCCGGCGTGCTGAGAACTGGCTACACTTTTCAGCAAGCAACAGATTGGCATAAGATAAAACCACAAATCTCATTGTAATCGAGTAGGGAGCGGTGATTAGCCGCCCCCTCTCACACCACCGGACATGCGGGTCCGCATCCGGCGGTTCAATGAGAATAACGTAGTTTGTTGTATCGTTCTGCAATACTTTCTAGCCCTGTGTCACGCCAATAAGCGT
>CAIWRB010000344.1 GCA_903914955.1 uncultured Chloroflexota bacterium
ACGTCTTTTGCCCACTCGCGTTCTGCTTTATACCAATCGATCAAATTCCGAATCCCTTCACGCAAATTGACCTGAGGATCCCAGCCAAGCATTTCACGCGCCTTGGTCACGTTCGCCTGATTCATGAACATATCCGCAAGGTTGGGCGGACCGTATTGCACATTGGCCTTTTTTCCGGTTAACTCTTCTACCAACTCGACAAGGCCGTTGATGGAAATCACTTCGTGACCACCAAGATTAATAACCTCATATCCCAGCGGCTTGAGGGCGGCGATGGTTCCACAGACAATATCATCCACGTAGGTAAATCCACGTGATTGTTTTCCATTACCATTAATTCGGATGGGTTCTCCCTCCATGATCCATTTCACGAAGCGAAAGATGGCAAGGTCCGGGCGGCCTGCGGGACCATACACCGTGAAATAGCGGACGATGGTCACATCGATATCATAAAGATGATGATAGGAATGCGCCATCGCCTCTGCGCCTTTTTTGCTGGCGGCATACGGCTGCATCGGCTCGCTGCTTGAAGCGGTTTCAGGCGTCGGGTATTCTGGATTTTCGCCATAGATGCTGGAAGTGGACGCAAGGATGAATTTTCTACACCCAAACTGACGGCACACTTCGAGCATGTTCAAAGTGCCAGTGACGTTTGACTCTAAAAACACCCAGGGATTTTCCACACTGTAACGCACTCCTGCGCGCGCCGCGAGATTGATCACACCATCAAGTTTTTCATTCTTAAAAAGATCAATGGCCGACTTCTCAGAAATGTCATGTTTATGAAAAGTAAAACCCTTGAGCGCCTGAAGTTTCTTTAACCGATATTCCTTCATGCGCGGATCATACGCATCATTCATATTGTCAATGCCAACGACTGTATGTCCCTGCTCGATCAGCATCGTGGAAGTTCGTGCACCAATAAACCCAGCAGCGCCTGTTACCAAATAATGAGACATAGAAAATGCTCCTGTGTCAGGCGTCAAGTACGTGAATTTGACACCTGACATTGGAAAACGTGAAATTATAGCCTTTCAACTTTTTCGTGATTCTTGCCAAGCTTGCCCGTGGCGTTTCGAGAATCGAAAACAAACTTCGCCGTTTTAATGATCGCCTCGTAATCATAATCTTTGTGATTCGTGACAATGATAACCGCATCGGCATCCTTCACAGATTTCATCATATCGCTGACGCTGTTCATCTGCCATCCATCGTGTTCATGGTGAATGTGCGGAATGTATGGATCATGATACTCCACCAGCGCGCCTTTCTGTTTCAGCAAGCCGATCACATCCAAAGCCGGGGATTCGCGAACATCATCAATATCGGGTTTATACGCGGCGCCAAGCACCAGCACTTTTGACCCTTTCAATATCTTGCCGCGATCATTCATCGCTTCCAATATGCGGCTGACCACATAACGCGGCATGTTGGTATTGATCTCAGACGCCAACTCAATAAACCGCGCATTGTAATGAAAAGACTTCATCTTCCATGAAAGATACAATGGATCGATCGGGATACAATGGCCGCCCAAGCCGGGACCGGGTGTAAATTTCATAAAGCCAAAGGGCTTTGAAGCTGCCGCATCGATTACTTCCCAGACATCCACGCCCAGCCGCTGACACATGATCGCCAGCTCGTTGACCATCCCAATACTGATCATGCGAAAGCTGTTTGCTCCTAGAAAGTAGCTTAGACAGTGGGCTATGTAAAAGTGATTTCGTGCAGTGAATTGTGTTGCTATATTTCTGAATCATCAACTGATTTTCAAATAAT
>CAIWRB010000345.1 GCA_903914955.1 uncultured Chloroflexota bacterium
AAGGAGTTATTCAAATGGCGAAGGTAAAATTTGACCGCAACAAACCGCATCTAAATGTGGGCACCATGGGACACATTGACCATGGCAAGACGACATTGACAGCGGCGATCACCAAAGTGGCCGGCTTCTCAGGTCAGGCTGACTTCCGCGCGTACGATCAAATTGACAATGCGCCGGAAGAAAAAGCGCGCGGCATCACGATCAACATCGCGCACGTGGAATATCAAACCGACAAGCGCCATTATGCGCATGTGGATATGCCCGGACATCGTGACTACATCAAGAACATGATCACTGGCGCAGCGCAGGTGGACGGCGCGATTCTGGTAGTCGCAGCCCCCGATGGGCCGATGCCTCAGACGCGCGAACATGTTCTACTCGCACGTCAAGTGGAAGTGCCATCCATCGTCATCTTCTTGAACAAAGTAGACATGATGGATGATCCTGAATTGCTTGAATTGGTAGAACTCGAATTGCGAGAACTATTGAGCAGCTACGGATACCCAGGCGACACCATTCCGATCGTGCGCGGATCAGCGAAACAGGCATTGGAAAGCGCGAGCACAGACAAGAATTCACCCGAGTACGCTCCGATCCTGGAGTTGCTGAGAGTAGTGGATGAATATATCCCCGAACCGAAACGTGAGACTGAAAGGCCGTTCATGATGTCGGTGGAAGATGTCTTCTCGATCAAGGGACGCGGAACGGTTGTGACAGGTCGTATTGATCGCGGCGTCATCAAGATCGGCGAACCGATCGAAATCGTAGGACTGCGCGAGACCAAGAACTCAGTAGTGACCGGTGTGGAAATGTTCCACAAATTATTGGATGAAGGTCGGGCAGGAGACAACGTCGGCTTGCTGCTGCGCGGAATTGAACGGGAAGATGTGGAGCGCGGCCAGGTATTGGCCAAGCCGAAATCGATCACACCGCACAGGAAGTTTTTGGCGGAAGTGTATGTGTTGAAGAAGGAAGAAGGCGGACGCCACAAAGCGTTCTTTAGCGGCTATCGACCGCAGTTCTACATCCGCACGATGGATGTCACGGGTGACATCACCTTGCCGGAAGGCGTAGAGATGGTCATGCCCGGAGACAACGTCAACTTGACGGTTGAGTTAATTGTTCCTGTGGCACTTGAACAGGGTTCCAAGTTCGCCATTCGTGAGGGCGGTCTGACCGTCGGTGCGGGTGTCGTTACCAAGATCATTGAATAGGTGAGATATCATGGCAAAACAAAAAATACGTATCCGCCTCAAGGCATATGATCATCGCGTTCTTGATCAATCCGCAAAACGCATCGTTGAAACCGCTGAACGTACTGGCGCCCATGTTGTTGGTCCCGTACCCTTGCCAAGCAAGATAGAACGCTTTACAATACGTCGCTCGGCATTTATTGACAAGGACTCTCATGAACACTTTGAGATTCGTACGCACAACCGATTGATTGACGTTTTGGATCCAGATTCAAAAACGATTGATATGTTGATGCGCTTGAATCTGCCCGCAGGTGTCGATATCGAGATCAAGATTTAATTAGTAAATAAATCCGCAAAGTTTGCGGATTATTGAGACAGCGCAAGAGTAGGTCTGTGTTGTAGAACCGACACAACCGCTTCGCACCAGACTTTCTGACTGCGCTGCACGGAGATGATGCGGCCGTTTGCCCCGGCTGGCAGTCTCGTCAATATCTTCCTAAGGAGAAAATTGAGTATGTTGAAAGGGCTAATTGGAAAGAAGATTGGCATGACCCAGATCTTCGATGAACAAGGTGTTGCCTATGCGGTAACACTCATCGAAGCTGGGCCATGTGTCGTTACCCAGGTTCGTATGCCGGAGAAAGAGGGATATTCTGCGGTGCAACTGGGCTTTGGCGAAGCGAATCCAAAGCGCCTCACTGGCGGTCAATTGGGTCACTTAAAGGCCAATGAGATTTCCCCTGTACGCTACTTGCGAGAATTTCGTGCCAAAGATCACGGATTAAAAGTTGGTGACAAAGTAACCGTTGTCGATGCTTTTGCCGTTGGTGAGCGTGTGGATGTGATTGGTGTCAGCAAAGGCAAGGGCTTTGCCGGTGTTGTAAAACGCTATCACTTTCATGGTATGAATGCCACCCACGGTACATCTGACCGCAATCGCGCACCCGGTTCTAGTGGATCGGGTACTACACCAGGTCGCGTCTATAAAGGACACCGAAACTCGGGCCACATGGGTGTAGATCGTGTTACTGCTCAGAACATCAAGATCGTCATGGTGGATGCAGAACGGAATCTACTTGCCATTAATGGCGCGGTTCCCGGTGGCAAGGGTAGTCTCGTCATGATCAAGGAAGCGCGCAAGCAATAGGCGCGCAGGAAACGGGAGCCAAATAACCATGAAAGTAGATGTTCTTGATTTGAAGGGTCAGAAAGTCCGCGAGATAGAATTGCCCGCGCAGCTTTTTGAAGCCCCTATAAATATAGACCTGATGCATCAGGCATATACCCGACAAATGGCGAATGCTCGTCTTGGCACGCATCAGACGAAAGTTCGCTCAGAAGTCAGAGGCGGTGGTCGAAAGCCGTTTAAACAGAAGGGGACCGGCCGAGCCCGCCAAGGGTCAACAAATGCTGCGCAGTGGGTTGGTGGTGGCCGTATCCATACACCACATCCGCGCAGTTACGAGCAGAGCATGCCTAAGAAAATGCGTCAAGCTGCCTTGCGATCTGTATTGTCTGCAAAAGCAGCAGACGCAGGGATTATTGTCGTTGATGAGTTTGAAATCAAAGAAACCAAAACCCGCGTTATGGCTGAAATATTGAGCAATTTGGTTGGTACCTCCACCGCCTTAGTTTTGATGCCTGTCAAAGATCAAAATTATGATGATGTGATGCGCTCCACTGATAATATAGAAACCGCCAAAGTATTGCTAGCCAGCTATGTAAATATACGTGACGTACTCGTCTTTGACAAAGTCGTCATACCAGTTAAAACTATCGATGCGCTTGTAGCGCATCTCGGATAAGGAGAGAGGCATGATTAATTTATATAATGTCCTCGTCCGCCCATTGGTCACTGAGAAATCCAGTTATCAATCAGGCAAGTTGGGCCAATATTCTTTTGTTGTCGCTAACGAAGCGACCCGTACCATGGTGAAAGATGCAGTGGAAACCCTTTTCGATGTTACTGTGGCGCGTGTAAATATCCTCAATGCGCCCGCGAAACGTAGTCGCCGCACCAAGAGTCGTCGGATGCTAGTGCGTCGTTCCGCGTTCAAAAAGGCCATTGTAACCCTAGCCGAGGGAAGCAAACCCCTCGAGATCTTTGAAGGGGTGCAATAATGGCAGTAAAGAAATATAAACCAGTAACGCCCGGTATGCGCGATATGACGGGGCATACTTTTGAAGAAATTACCAAGAGCACACCTGAACGTTCTCTTTTGGTTAACAGACAGAGACACGGTGGTCGTAATGCTCAAGGTCGTATAACAGTTCGTCATCGCGGTGGCGGCGCTCGTCGCTTCATCCGTATCGTAGATTTCAAACGCGATAAGCATGGCATTCCTGCCAAAGTAGCCGCAGTTGAATACGATCCAAACCGCACAGCGCGCCTCGCTCTTCTTTTCTACGTGGATGGCGAGAAACGCTACATCATTGCGCCGTTGGAATTAAAAGTTGGTGACACGATCGTATCAGGCCCCAACGCCGAAATTCGTCCTGGAAATTCCCTCCCGATCAGCAATATTCCGATCGGAACTTTGATCCATAATATTGAGATCAAAGCAGGCAAAGGCGCCCAAATGGTCCGTACAGCAGGCGGCGCAGCTCAATTGCTCGCTAAAGAAGGTGACTTTGCCCAGATCCGCATGCCTTCCGGTGAAGTCCGCCTTATTCATCAGGTTTGCTATGCAACTATCGGTCAAATTGGCAATCTTGACCATAGCAACGTCAAACTTGGAAAAGCTGGTCGCAAGCGCCACATGGGCATTCGCCCCACAGTTCGTGGTACTGCAATGAGCCCCCGCGACCACCCTCACGGTGGTGGTGAAGGTCGCCAGCCAATCGGTCTTTCTAGTCCCAAGAGCCCATGGGGTAAACCCACCCTCGGCAAAAAGACTCGCACCAACAAGAAGACCGATCAGTACATCGTGCGCCGTCGCAACAAGACGAGCCGCTAAGAATTAGACGAGGTACTCATATATGTCAAGATCATTGAAAAAAGGCCCATTTATTGAGACTAAACTTCTCAAACGCATTGAGGCCATGAATCAGAAAAACGAAAAGAAAGTCATCCGCACCTGGAGTCGCGCCTCTGTGATTTTCCCGCAGATGGTAGGCCACACCATAGCAGTTCATGATGGACGCCGCCACGTACCGATCTACATAACCGAAAACATGGTCGGTCATCGTTTGGGTGAATTTGCCCCGACGCGCACATTCCGCGGTCATCAGACTAGCGAGAAAGCCGCCGCCACGGCAGCGTAAGGAGAGTGAGACATGAGTGATATTCACGCAAAAATAAGCCATCTTTCCCTCTCTGCACAAAAAGTCCGCATCGTGATCGACATGGTGCGCGGCAAGAGCGCGAATGAAGCATTGGAAATCCTGCGCTTTGTGAATAAACGCGCCGCATTACCCGTGCAAAAATTGGTCGCCTCGGCCGTGGCAAATGCCGAAGAAAACTTCGGCGTCAGCCGTGACGACTTATTCGTCGCAAAAATCACAGCAGACGAGGCCCCTACCCGCAAATGGAGACGCTTCGGCGCTCGCGGCCGTTTCAAACCGATATTGCGCCGCAGTTCACATGTAACCGTTGTGTTGCGCGAGCGTGGAGCTTAAGGAGAATTTTATGGGTCGTAAAGTACATCCTATTGGTTTTCGTTTGGGAATCAATCAACCGTGGGGCGGTCGGTGGTTCGCTGAAGGGAGCGCCTATCGTCAGCAATTACATCAGGATTTCGCCATTCGCAATTTGTTAATTGGCAAATTCTCAAAAGGCGGAGCCGCTGCCAATCAGAAAGTCCGTGAACTTCGCAAACAAATGCCGGATACCGTCAGAGATGGCAAAGCAGGCATCTCCCGCATTGATGTGGAGCGCACTCCAGGCAAAGTTCGGATTTCTATTCACACTGCCAAACCCGGCATTTTGATCGGTCGCAAAGGCGAAGGCGTGAAGAAAATCCGTCAGGCGCTGGAAGCATTGGTTGGCAAGAAGATCGAATTGGATATCAAAGAGATCACCTCGCCCGATACTGACGCAATGTTGGTCGCCAAAAATATTGCAGATCAACTCGAACGCCGTATTGCATACCGCCGCGCAATGAAACGCGCTATTCAACAAGCCATAAAGCAGGGCGCTCAGGGAATCAAGATCCTATGCGGCGGACGCTTAGGCGGCGCAGAAATGTCCCGTGATGTTTGGTTGCGCGAAGGCCGCGTGCCTTTGCAAACCTTGCGCGCAAATCTTGATTTTGCCACAACTGAAGCAGCCACCACCTATGGTCAGATTGGTATCAAAGTCTGGATCTATAAAGGTGAAGTTCAGCCTGATGTTGAAGAAAAAGTCGAAGCGACAGAAGGCGTGTACGTCAGCGAGTAATCGTTGACGTCGCCTGAGATGAGGTTTTAGATATGTTAATGCCCAAACGTGTAAAGTGGCGCAAGCAGATGCGCGGTCGCATGACAGGAAAAGCTCTCCGCGGTGCGGAAGTTTCCTTCGGCGAATATGGTCTGCAGGCGTTGGAACCGGGCTGGATCACAGCCCGTCAAATTGAAGCGGCTCGCCGCACCATCGTCCGTGGAATGAAGCGTCGCGGTAAGATCTGGATCCGTATTTTTCCAGCCAAGCCGTTCACCCACAAACCGCCGGAAACCCGCATGGGTTCTGGTAAAGGTAACGTGGAATATTACGTTGCTCCAGTCAAGCCAGGTCGTGTCATGTTCGAAGTGAGCGGTTTGTCTGCAGAAATAGCAATTGCCGCTTTGAAGAGCGCTCAGTACAAGTTCTCCATCAAGACAAAAGTTGTTGGTCGCTTTGCAGGAGGAGAATAAGAATGAAGGCTATGAAAGTGGAAGAAATCCGCAAACTTGCGGCGGAAGAAATTCGAACAAAGATTGCCGATTCACGCGAAGAGATGATGAAGTTGCGCTTTCAGCAGGTGACCGGTCAGCTGACTGACTCGAGCCGTCTGACTTACTTGCGTCGTGACATCGCTCGCATGGAAACGATCTTGCGCGAGACCGAACGCGCCGCTGTGGAAGGTGCATAATGAATAATCGTCGTCGTATGACTGGTGTCGTCACCAGCAATAAAATGACCAAAACCGTCGTAGTGGAGATCACTCGCAAGTATCGACACCCTCTTTACCAAAAAGTGGTGTACTCGAGTTCGCGTGTGAAGGCTCATGATGAGATTGGCTGCCAGATCGGTGATGAGGTCCAGATCGTTGAGACCCGCCCGTTGTCACGTGATAAGCGCTGGGCAGTGGAAGCTGTTGTCAAACGCGAGTCCCGTACCGCTGATCAAGGCGTAGGAGAATAAACTATGCTTCAGCATGAGTCTCGATTGAAAGTTGCTGATAATACAGGCGCACGCGAATTACTCGTCATTCATGTTTTGGGTGGTTCGAGACGCAAGTATGGATCAATTGGCGATGTAGTGGTTGCAACTGTGAAAGCCGCCGCGCCGCAAGGTTCTGTAAAGAAAAGCGAAGTTGTAAAGGCCGTCATTGTACGTTGCACTAAAGAATGGCGCCGCGAAGATGGCTCATACATTCGCTTTGATGATAATGCCGCGGTCATTTTGGATGCCGATGGCGAAAACCCGAGAGGCACACGTATCTTTGGACCAGTAGCTCGCGAACTACGAGATATGGGCTACATGAAGATCGTGTCGCTGGCCCCGGAAGTACTGTAGGAGCGAAGTATGAAAGTTAAGATTCGAAAAGGCGATACAGTAGAAGTAATTAGTGGACGCCTAGAAGACAAAGGCAAACGCGGCGAAGTTATAAATGTCATCCATGATGACCGTCGCATAGTTGTGCAAGGTGTCAATATTCGCACCAAGCACCAAAAACAGGTTCAGACCGGTGCAAACCGTCAGATGAACCCAGGCCGAATCCAGCTTGAAGCGACAGTTGACATCTCGAATGTGATGCTCGTCTGTCCCAAATGCAGTGAAACCACCCGCGTCAGCGTTCAACGTGATGAAACAGGTGCCCACCGCGTTTGCAAGAACTGTGAGGCCACGATTGACTAGGCCGTGGAGCGAATAAAGATGAACAGAATGCAAGAACTCTATACTAATGAAGTAGCCCCTTCCTTGTTCAAGTCGTTCGGTTTCAAGAACGTTATGCAGGTACCGCGTATCGAAAAGGTTGTTGTAAATATCGGCCTGGGCGAAGCGATGGATAACCCCAAAGCGCTTGATGCCGCTACAGCAGACTTGACAACGATCACAACTCAGAAGCCCGTGCAGACCAAGGCGCGCAAAAGTATTGCGAATTTCAAATTGCGCGAAGGGCGTCTCATCGGCGCGAAGGTCACTCTTCGTGGTCCCCGTATGTGGGCCTTCCTTGACCGCCTCGTGAACATAGCCCTGCCACGCGTACGTGATTTTCGCGGTATTTCCGCCAATGCATTTGATGGTCGTGGAAATTACACGCTTGGCCTCAAGGATCAGTTGGTTTTCCCCGAGATCGAGTATGACAAAATTGACAAACTGCGCGGCATGGAAGTCACCATTGTGACTTCAGCCGATAACGATGATCAGGCGCGCGCATTATTACAATTGCTCGGAATGCCGTTCAGTAGCAAGAAGGATGCTTAACCTATGGCAAAAAAATGTATGCAATATCGAGAACTGCGCCGCAAATACGCCGTGCAGGTACGGAATCGCTGTCAGCGTTGTGGACGCCCACGCGGTTTTATTCGTCGCTTCGGCTTATGCCGTATTTGCTTCCGTGAATTAGCATTGACGGGCAAAATCCCTGGCGTCATAAAGGCGTCCTGGTAACCCAGGAGGAGGTAAATTATGTCATTTACTGATCCGATCGCTGATATGTTGACTCGCATTCGCAACGCTGTGCTCGCAGGCCATGCTCAGGTTGCAATGCCCAACTCAAAGATTAAAGTAGAGATCGCCAAAATCCTAAAAGATGAAGGCTTTCTCGAAGGCTACGAAGTGGTGGATGGTGAGCTCGAAGTGCAGAAGGTCTTGCGCGTAAAGCTCAAATATGTTGGCGAACGTCGCCAACGACGCGCAGTGCTTTCCGGTTTGGAACGTGTAAGCAAACCAGGCCGTCGCATCTACACAAAGAAAACAGACATTCCATGGGTGCTCTCAGGTATTGGTGTTGCCATTATCTCCACCCCCAAGGGTGTCATGACCGGCGTACGCGCTCGACAGTTGGGCGTGGGCGGCGAGATCATCTGCAAAGTCTGGTAGGAGGTTTACTGTGTCTAGAATTGGTCGCTTGCCAGTAGATATTCCTAATGGCGTGCAGGTAAGCGTGGATGGTTTCGATGTCCGCGTCAAAGGCCCGAAGGGTGAATTAAATCGATCGTTTTCCCGCTTGATTGGTATCAAGATGGAGAACAATCAATTAAACATTACCCGTAACTCGGAAGAACCCGCGGAACGCGCTTTGCATGGCACCACGCGTGCTGTGCTTGCGAATATGATCCACGGCGTAAGCAAAGGTTTTGAAGTGATCCTTGAAGTGGAAGGCGTGGGCTACCGCGCTGAAATGGATGGGAAAAACCTTGCCCTATTTGTTGGTTACTCACACCCGGTCAAGATGGAACCACCGTCGGGTGTCTCATTTGAAACAGATGCGAAGACCCGCTCGATCAAGGTTTTGGGCTTCGACAAGGAACTGGTCGGCCAGATCGCCGCGAATGTCCGCAAGGTACGTCCACCTGAACCATACCATGGTAAGGGTATACGATATCGAGGTGAACGTATTCGTCGCAAAGCTGGCAAGGCCGGAAAAGGAGCCAAGTAGGCTATGGCTAAGAAAACTCGCTCTATTGCTCGTGAACGTCGCCACATCCGTGTACGCAAACACGTGTCTGGTACTACCGCCCGTCCGCGCTTGAACGTGTTCAAGAGTTTGACTGGCATCTACGCTCAGATCGTTGATGATACGGAAGGAAACACCCTTATCTCAGCTTCCACAATTGATAAAGAATTGCGAGAGCAGATGAAGGGTCTCAAGAAGATCGAACAGGCAAAAGCCATTGGAAAGGCAGTCGCAGAGCGTGCCAAATCCAAAGGGATCTCAACCGTTGTGTTTGATCGTGGCGGCTTCCGTTATGTCGGGCGCGTCAAGGCTTTGGCTGATGGCGCACGCGAAGGCGGTTTGCAATTCTAGAAGTTGTATTAACGGCAATACCCCTTTGGGTAAGTCGTTATTGCGTTACTGGAGAAAGATATGGCAGAAAAGAAATTTGAAAAACAACAGCAATTTGAGGTTCAAGACGGTTTCGAAGAGCGTGTGATCGAGATTGCCCGCGTTTCAAAAGTCGTCAAAGGTGGGCGCCGCTTCAGGTTCCGCGTGACCGTTGTCGTAGGTGATAAGAACGGCACGATCGGCATGGGCGTCGGGAAGGCAAATGCCGTCCCTGATGCGATGCGCAAAGCCTCCGAGCGAGCCCGCAAAGACTTACGCTTGGTTAATCTTTCCACTACCACCATCCCGCATGAATCATTGGGTAAAGTGGCTGGTGCAAGAGTCTTCCTCAAGCCCGCATCAGCTGGTACCGGTGTTATCGCGGCAGGTGGCGTGCGCGCAGTATTGGAACTTGCTGGTATTCGTGACATTCTCACCAAATCCATGGGTAGCGCAAATGTTCTGAACGTGGTTATGGCAACCTTTGGCGCTCTAGATGGCCTACGCTCACCGGTAGTTGAAGCGGCTCGCCGCGGCAAACGCGTGGAAGAGTTGATGCCATTCTGGGAACGGAGGAAGCAACATGCCTAAGCTTGAAACTTCAGAAAAGACAATACGCATCACCTGGGTAAAAAGCGACATTGGTTTTCCCAAGGATCAAAAAGCTACCGTCAAGGCGCTTGGTTTGCGTCGATTACATCAAACTATTGAGCACAAGGATACCCCCGCCTTACGCGGAATGGTAAACAAGATCATCCATTTGCTCAAGATCGAAGAGTAGGTTTAATTATGAAACTTCACGATCTCGTACCCAATGTTGGGTCAAAAAAGAATAGAAAACGCGTAGGGCGTGGTATCTCGGCGGGGCAGGGTAAAACCGCCGGTCGTGGTACAAAAGGTGCAGGTGCGCGTTCTGGCGAGGGCGGTCACGCCTACCGTCAGGGTGGTAACCTACCGTTCTTCCGTCGTTTGCCATTTATGCGGGGCGAAGGATTCACTCCGCCGAATCAGGTCTTCTATAACGAAGTAAACCTCGACCAACTCTCGCAGGCTTTCAAAGCCGATGCGGATGTAACCCCGGAAGCCCTCAATGATGCTCATCTATTACGTGACACGCGCAACCCGACAGTTGTCCTTGGCCGTGGTGAGATGACCGTCGCCCTCAAAGTACGTGTCCATCGCGTCAGCGCGGGTGCCAAGGCTAAAATTGAAAAAGCCGGCGGCACGGTTGAATTGATCGCCTAACCCTTATTAAAGGATAAATTGCATGAAGAGCACTTTTTCAGGCTGGCGCTACCTTTGGAAATCGGAAGATATTCGCCGCAAATTGATCATTACTTTTGTCCTGCTGGCGCTTTATCGCCTTGCGGCGAATGTGCCTGCGCCCGGTGTAAATTTTGCTGTACTCGCAGCTTTCCGTAGCTCAGCAGCTAGCGGCGGAAACTTCCTTGATTTTCTTGACCTGCTCTCTGGAGGAACGGTCTCCAACTTCTCATTGTTATCAATGGGTGTGTACCCGTATATTACCGCGCAGATCATTTTACAATTATTGATCCCGATCATTCCAGCCTTACAACGCAGAATGGAAGAAGATCCACGGGAAGCTCGCCGTTGGCAGGAAAAGTGGACGTATTATCTTGCCGTCCCAATGGCCGCACTTTCTGCCATTGGACAGATCAACATCTTCAATTCGTTATCTCTCAGGTCTACTGTTGGGCAGAAAATAATTGAATTTGGCTTTACCTCTAACCTCTGGCTTCAATCATTAACCGTTCTTCTCGCAATGACAGCTGGGACAATGTTCGCCATTTGGCTCGGTGAGTTGATCTCCGAATATGGAATTCGTGGTCAGGGACTTTCCCTGATCATCTTTGCAGGGATCGTTTCGCGGATGCCCGCAAATCTGGCATCTCTTCTAGCCGATAAAGATACTGCGTTGTTCATGTTTATCTTTACCATCGTGATTATCGTCCTGACAGTGTTTGCCATCGTTTATGTGCAGCAGGGTCGGCGTAACGTGCCTGTGATGTATCCGGGCCGTCGTATGGGAAATCGAATGTCAATGCCAGTTAAAGGCACACTGCCTTTGATGGTGAATCTCTCCGGTATGATCCCGTTGATTTTCGCGAGCGCCATTCTACAATTTCCGACCATCCTTGCCAGTTATTTTACGAGTAATGCAAACGCGGGTGTCGCGGCATTTTTTACAAGTGTGCAGAACTTCTTTGGAGGCACCGGTACAAGCAATTGGGGTTACTGGACTCTGTACTTCTTTATGGTGGTAATTTTCACCTTCTTCTACACCTCTGTTTTGTTCGATCAACAGAATTATGGAGATAATTTGAAGAAATCTGGCGCGACCGTTCCCGGTGTTCATACCGGTGCCCCCACTCAAAAATATTTGAGCACGGTGCAGCGGCGCATTACCCTGCCAGGCGCTGTTTTCCTCGGCATAGTCGCAATCATGCCATTTCTGCTCGGTTTATTATTAAAATTGATCAATCTGGGTGCCGCAAGTTCTCAAACCAATGTGTTCCTTGTTTCATCTTCAGGTTTACTGATTGTCGTTGGTGTGGTTCGTGATACCTTCATGAACATCGATGCAGAACTAAAATTACACGGATATCAAGATTCACTTCTAGTTCGCTAAGGAGAGTCTTATGGCCACCTTTATCGTCCTGCTCGGTCCACCCGGTGTTGGTAAAGGAACTCAGGCCAAGATATTGGCCAATGCGAAAAAACTCGCACACATCTCTTCCGGAGATCTTTTTCGCGAGCACATTAAAAACCAAACAGAACTCGGCAAACACGCCAAGCTTTTTATTGATAGAGGCGAATTGGTGCCGGATGACGTGACCATAGGGATGATCCGTGAACGCCTAAGTTATGCAGACTGTAAGCCTGGCGCGATCCTCGACGGATTTCCACGCACTCCGATACAGGCTGTGGCTCTTGAAAAAATGCTGGCTGAATTTGACGGACAGGTGAATATAGTTCCTTATATTACAGCTCCCGAGTCAGTGGTTGTCGGACGGATCAGCGGGCGTTGGACCTGCCGCTTAAATGGTCATGTTTATCATCAAATGTTTAATCCGCCAAAGCAGGTTGGCGTTTGTGATATTGACAGTTCTGAGTTGTATCAACGCGATGATGACAAAGTGGAAACTGTAACAATTCGAATCCGCGTTTACCTTGAGCAAACAATACCACTGGTCGAGTATTATCGAAAAAGCGGTAAATTGGTTGAACTTAATGGTGCGCAAGCTGTGGAGCAAGTATCAAAAGACTTGTGCCAAGTAGTAAAAAATTAATTTTGTGAGTATGCAAAGCCTGAAAAGGCTTTGTTGAAAAGTAGGTTTGATCCAATGAGTTCGGAACGCCAGATCAATGTTAAAAGTCCTGCTGAAATCAAGATCATGCGTGAAGCAGGCCGTATCAATGCAACCGTTTTGGCCGCAGTGAAAGAACGTTTACAACCCAATGTGACAACAGCTGACCTCAACGCGGCTGCTGAGGAAGTGCTGAAGTCACACGGATGCATATCGCCATTCAAAGGTTATGGCCTCCCGCCGTTCCCTGCATCCATCACCGTCTGTATCAATGACGAGATGGTGCACGGTATCCCACACCCTAAACGTAAGCTGAAGGAAGGGGATATCGTCTCGATCGATTGTGGTACGATCTTTGAAGGATTTGTTGCAGACTCAGCTTTCACCGCCGGAGTCGGGGAGATTTCTCCTCAGGCGACAAAACTGCTTGAAGTCACTGAAGGCGCGTTATTTGCTGGAATAGAATTTATGCGCAAAGGTAAACGCACAGGTGACATCTCGGCAGCGATACAAAATTATGTAGAAAGCCACGGCTTCCATGTGACACGTGAATATACCGGACATGGCGTCGGACGGAAAATGCATGAAGGTCCGCAGGTACCCAATATCGGTATAGCGGGAAGCGGCATGTTACTCCGCCCAGGGTTGACAATAGCACTTGAGCCGATGGTTCTTATTGGGACGCACGAAACCCGCGTCCTTCCAGATAAATGGACGGTTGCTTCTGCAGATGGTTCCTTGACGGCGCACTTTGAACATACGATTGCCGTCACCGAAGGAGAACCTCTTCTCCTTACTGTCTTGTGAACGAATTTGCAAGAAGCCGTACCAAAATGTAGACGGATAGAAAAATAACTAGTATAATTAGACCTTTGGCTGTCATAAGACAAGCCGCAAGTAAGGAGATTTGAATTATGAAAGTTTCGCCCTCCATTCGCAAACGTTGTGCCAAGTGCCGTATTGTTCGGCGCAAGGGAGTAATCTTTATCATTTGCGAAAATCCAAAACATAAACAGAGACAGGGGTAGTGTGGTGACTTATGGCGAGAATTGAAGGTGTTGATCTACCCCGCAATAAGCGGGTTGAAGTTGGCCTGACATACCTTTTTGGTATTGGACCAACCCGTGCGCATAAGATTTTGGCTCAAACCAAAGTCAATCCTGATACGCGCATCAAAGACCTCAGCGAAGCGGATACTGCCGCGATTCGCGAATTTATTTCGAAAAACTTCAAAGTCGAAGGCGACTTGCGCCGCGAAGTTCAGTTGAACATTAAGCGCCTTATCGAAATTGGCTCTTATCGCGGCTTGCGTCATCGTCGTAACCTGCCTGTAAGAGGCCAGCGCACGAAAACTAATGCGCGTGTTCGTAAAGGCACCAAGAAAACTGTTGCCGGTCGTGGTCGTCGTAAGGGCGGCAAGAAGTAATCCTGTCCGAAAGGTAAAAAAAAATGGCTCAGAGTGTTCGTTCCACCCGCCGCCCATCGGGCGCAAAAAAAGGGAAGCGTACCCTGTCCTCCGGACAGGTGCATATTTTTGCTTCCTTCAATAATACGATTGTGACTGTTACTGATACCGAAGGCAACACAATTTCCTGGGGTTCTGCTGGATCCGCTGGTTTCAAAGGTTCTCGCAAGAGCACACCTTTTGCCGCCCGCCTTGCCGCTGAACAGGCATTAAAGGCCGCCCAACAATTGGGGTTGCAGGATGTCGAGCTTTTTGTAAAAGGTCCCGGCCCTGGCCGTGAGAATGCAATTCGTGCTGTTCAAGCCATGGGCTTGAGAGTCCGCTCTATTTCGGATATTACACCGGTACCGCACAATGGTTGCCGTCCTCCGAAAAAGCGACGCGTGTAATAAATGAGGTTGTACCTATATGGCTAAAAATTTAAGTCCAGTTTGTAAACTTTGTCGGCGCGAAGGCGAGAAACTTTTCCTAAAAGGTGAGCGTTGTTTCACGCCAAAATGCTCCTTTGAAAAGCGCGACTTTGCTCCAGGTCAGCATGGCCGTACCGCAGGAAAAGGTGGCGGTAAAGGTAAAGGCATGGGAACAGGACGCGTTTCCGACTTTGCCCGTCAGTTGCGCGCCAAACAGAAAGCCCGCCGCATCTATGGTGTGATGGAACGTCAGTTCCGCCGTTATTATGACGCTGCCATTACGCGACGCGGTTTGACAGGTTTGAACCTGCTTCAGATCCTTGAGTCACGCCTCGACAACGTGGTGTTCCGATTGGGATTTGCATCCAGCCGTTCACAAGCACGCTTGCTCGTTGCGCATGGTCATTTCACAGTAAATGGTCGCCGCGCAGATGTACCTTCCATGCTTCTCAGTGAAGGTGACGCAGTCAGCGTGCGCGAAGGTTCTGGTAAGTTGACCTACTTCAAAGACCTGAACGCATACACTGAAAAGCGCAATGCTCCAAGTTGGCTCAGCCGCGATATTGCATCCATGGCTGGATCTGTGGCTCGCATGCCAGAACGCGCTGAAATTGACGGAAGTCTCGACGAGCAGTTGATTGTCGAATACTACTCCAGACGCTAAATCTCCAGTTGCGCAACGGGTCGGACGTAAGTCTGGTTTTCGACCCGGCGCATTATTCAAAGGGACAGGTGAATCGTGACCGGTATTCTCACGAACATGGTTATGCCAAAAATCGAGCGCGAAGCTGAAGCTCGAAATTATGGCAAATTCACAATTAGCCCGCTAGAGGGTGGCTACGGTGTGACGTTAGGCAATGCTCTTCGCCGCGTCCTGCTTTCCTCTCTGGAAGGCACCGCTATTTCCTCCATACGAATCGCGGATGTACTTCACGAATTCAGTGACATCCCAGGCGTACGCGAAGACGTTATTCAGGTTATGCTGCAGGTCAAACAGATCCGCATCAAAATGGATGGCGTGGACAGCGCTCGTATGCAGTTGGAAGTACGCGGAGAAGGAACGGTCACTGCGGCGGATATTATTACTCCAGCCGAGATCGAGATCGTCAATCCTGAAACATATCTATTCACTGTGGATGGAGCCAAGACCAAGCACGATATCGAATTCGTGGTTGAACGTGGCCGTGGTTATTCTCCCTCCAATGAACGCGCCGGACATATGCCCATTGGCGAACTTCCAGTGGATGCGATCTACAGCCCGGTCAAACGTGTCAATTGGGAAGTGGCATCTGCCCGTGTGGGACAGAGCCAAAATTACGACAAATTGATTTTAGAGATCTGGACAGACGGAACCATTTCACCGGAACGCGCACTCAGTTCCTCGGCCCGCATTCTTATTGACCATTTGCGATACGTCGCGGGTATCAATGAAGAAATGCTGGCAGTGGCTATCGAGCGCGAATCTTCGGGAAGCCGTCTGAGCAGTGAACTGGCCGAAACGCCAGTGGAAGCCCTTGACCTGTCTGTTCGCGTCTTCAACTCCTTGAAGCGTACCGGCATCACCAATGTAGGTGATGTGCTCGACCTTCTTGAAAAGGGAGAGACCGCAGTCATGTCCATCCGCAACTTTGGCGAAAAGAGTCTCGATGAACTTCGTGATAAGATGCGTGAAAAGGGCTTTATGAAAGACGATACATCCTCGGAGAGTTAGAGATGCGACATTCAGTAGCAGGTTACACATTAGGACGCAGAAAAGGCGCACGAATTGCCCTTCGACGCAACCTGATCAAACAGTTCTTTACGCATGAGCGTATTCAAACCACCAAAGCCAAAGCCGCCGCCATTCGTGGTGACGCTGAGCGCTTGATCACATTGGCCCGCAACAGCGCAAATGGCACAGATGTGCAAAAACTTAACGCGCGCCGTCTGGCTATTTCGAGATTGGGAGACAACCAACTCATCAAACGCTTGTTCGATGAGATCGCCCCCCGTTTTGCAACCCGCCCCGGTGGTTATACTCGTGTGCTGAAACTTGGCCCACGTCACGGCGATGCGGCCGAAATGGTACTTCTTGAGTTGGTTGAAGAGTAGTTTGTAACAGCGGCTTTGGCCGCTATGCAATGGCACGTTACCAAGTGATCCTCGCCTACGACGGCACCGGTTTTACCGGAAGTCAGCGACAGGCGAACTCCCGAACCGTGCAGGGCGAGTTGGAAAAAGCGCTTTGCAAACTCGGCTGGCTTGACCGGGCGATCCTTATGGCTGGCCGGACAGATACAGGAGTTCACGCAACCGGGCAGGTGGCCGCTTTTGATCTTGAATGGAAGCACTCAGCAGATAAACTGCTTTGGGCTCTCAATAAGCACCTTCCATCAGACCTGGTTGTCAAAAATGCATCGCTAGCCTCGGCAGATTTTCATCCGCGTTTTGATGCCACCTCACGGGAGTATCGCTACCGGGTGTTTTTCGAACCGATCCGTGACCCGCTGCGGAGTAAATTCCTGTGGCGCACATGGCCTGCTGTAGATGAAGATGCGCTCAAGCGGAATGCAAGCATCTTCACCGGAAAACATGATTTTGCAGCCATTGGTTCAAGGACGACGCCCAAAGGCACGACCGTGCGCACGCTGACAAAAGCCGAATGGAAGAAAATGCCAGATGGTGAGTGGCAGTTCGAAGTCAGAGCGGATGCGTTTTTATATCGCATGGTACGAAGATTGGTTTTTGTACAAGTGGCGGTCGCTCAGGGAAGAAGCTCGATTGAGAAAGTCAGGCATGCCTTAATAAAGCATGAAGAACTTATCGCTGGGCTGGCTCCCGCACACGGACTGACGCTGGTTGAAGTAACGTATGGATCACATGATTAGATTATGAAACGGAGTGACAAAAGTGCAACAGAAAACATATTATCCGAAAGCCGCTGAAATTCAGCGCGACTGGGTTGTAATAGATGCCGAAGGGCAGACTCTGGGACGCCTTGCCGCGCGCATCGCGCATGTCTTGCTTGGCAAACACAAACCTACCTTTACTCCTGGCGTGGAGATGGGAGATTTTGTGGTCGTGGTCAATACTGAGAAGGTTACAGTGACCGGCACCAGAACCCATAGCAAACTGGAAAGCAAGATCTACTATAGTCACTCAGGTTATCCGGGCGGCTTGAAGAGCATTTCCCTGCGAGATCAACTTGCCCAACACCCAGACCGCGCCCTTCGTGACGCCGTTTGGGGCATGCTCCCACACAACCGCATGGGACGTTCCACGCTTAAGCATTTGAAGATCTATGCTGGCCCCAATCATCCGCACCAAGTGCAAACCCCGAAAGTTACGGGATAAAGAGGTAAGTGAATATGGCTCAATATTATGAAGGCATTGGCCGTCGCAAGGAAAGCACCGCTCGCGTGCGCCTATCGACCGGTAGCGGTAAGTTCACCATAAACGAAAAGGATTTCGCCGCATTTTTTACTCGCATGGGTGACCTCGAAGATACCATGCGGCCCTTTGGCGCAGTGGGTCAGGAAGCGACGAAATATGATGTGAGCGTGCATATTAACGGCGGCGGTACCACCGGCCAAACCGAATCTGTCCGTCTCGGCATCGCCCGCGCGCTGCAACTCATCAACGCTGAATGGACATCTGCCCTGCGCAAAAAAGGCTTGCTCACCCGTGACGCCCGCGTCAAGGAACGTAAAAAACCAGGCCTCAAGAAAGCACGCAAGGCTCCTACCTACACCAAGCGTTAATTTTTTTTTTTATAAACTCGAACTCAGTTCGTAATTGGTAATTCGTAATTTACGAATTACCAATTACCTTTTAACGGAGAAACATATGGACTTCATACTTGTCGCGTCTGTTTTTGAGACATTGCGCATTACGCCGCCCTCTAAGCTGACTCTGCTCGAAGCGCATACTCTCGTGTCCGCGCATGTTCCGCCGTTTCCTCCAGATATTCCCGCTCTTTTGATAGGAATCGATTCGCGCGAGTTGGCTTTGCAAGTGAAGGAAATGTTGCTGGCTGTATATCCAAAAGAGCATGAGGTGTATCTACTCGAAGGTCAATTATCAAAGGTCGAGAGGCTCGGAGAATTCCAACCTTCAACCTTTGACTTTCAACCCTCAGTTTGTCTTTATCTTCCTTCGCTGGGTGAAGGGACATCTTTTGAATCCTTTGCCGAGATCGTGGCGCATTTACGCGCGCCGGATGGCTGCGTGTGGGACAAGGAACAGACTCATGAATCCCTGCGGACACATCTGCTTGAAGAGACATACGAAACATTAGCCGCGATGGACGAAAATGACTCAGCTGGCATGCACGAGGAGTTTGGCGACTTGCTTTTGCAAATTGTATTGAACTCCCAAATTGCAAGCGAGATAGACACATTTTCAATGAATAAGGTTATCAAAGGAATTTACGACAAGATCGTGCGCCGTCATCCACATGTGTTTGGTGAAGTGGAATTAAATAACGTCGATGGCGTTTTGCAAAATTGGGAGAAATTGAAAGAAAAAGAAAGAGGAAAGAAAAATGAGAATAAGGGAATTTTAGATGGTGTTCCTTCAGCATTGCCTGCGCTGACTCAAGCGCTGGAATATCAAGATCGCGCAGCACGCGTTGGTTTTGACTGGCCTGAGATAGATGGCGTGCTTGATAAGATCCGCGAAGAAATTGAGGAGATCAAACAGGCGCAGAATATTGATGAAGTGAAGGACGAGTTGGGTGACCTGTTTTTCGTGTTGGTCAATCTCGCGCGCTGGAAAAAAGTGGATGCTGAGTCCGCGCTGCGCGGGACTAATCTCAAATTCAAGAAACGTTTTGCTTATGTGGAACAAGGCGCGAAGAAGCAGGGCATGAATTTATCAGATATGACTTTAGAAGAGATGGATGCTTTATGGAATGAGGCGAAGAAGCTTTGATAGTAGGAACCCTTATCATTATCCGCAGGTGAATCGCGCCAACATATCTTCAAATAGCGGGCTGGCGGTTTCGGCTTGCGGCGAATAAACCTTCCACGCGAAGACTCTATCAGCGCAAGTCCACGCGCCCGCGCCGCCAAACGGTAGCACCGAGGTGGCTGTAGCTGTGATCGCAGTGTACATCACATTCATATTGCGAATGAGCTTTACTTCCAAATTACCATCACGGATATCAATATCTTCGAGAATCAGATCCAGCATGAATTCTGGATCAGCAGTGCCGGGCGCGACTTGCCAGATCACCTCGATAAAGAGACTGCCATTGAGGGCGGCGAGCATACCCTGCCCGTAGCTACTCGGTGCCAGTGGGTTTTGCTGTGCGCTGACATCGTACAAGGCCATGTCAATGGGATGACCGATGCAGAATTGATATTCACAAAATAATCCTGTCAAATTGAAGGTTGTTGGCGAAGGAAAGGGCGTGGATAGCGGAAGGGGTGTGGCGGTTGCTATCGCCGCGAGAGTTGCGTCAACTGATTGGCGGATTTGTGTGTTGGGGTCAGGCGTTGTCGGCTTGGGCGAGCAGGATGCCAGTAGTAACAGAATCATAGCAAAGTTAAGAATGAAGTGTTTCATCCAGTAATTTTATCCGAATTCCGATGACATATATCACTATTGACGCTGGGGGAAGATTCGTTTATATTTTGGTTATCCCATCCCCCCTGGGGGGGGTAAGAGAAAGCCTGAAGCAGGTCTCTAACAATTAAAGGTGAGCATGGAAAACGACAATACAATCCGAAGAATGAAGACGATTGAAGGGCACCTGCGCGGCGTGATCCGTATGGTGGAGGAGGATGCTTATTTGCATAGATGTGATCCGACAGATACAGGCTATTGAAGCAGCACTTAATAAAGTAAGTTCGCGCATTCTTGAAGAACATTTGAATTCGTGTGTGATCACCGCGATCCAGGGGAGCGATAAGAAAGAGCGCGAGCGCGTGTTGAAGGAAATCACCGAAGTGTTTGAGATGTCCACGAAAGTTTAACGTTGAACTTTGAACGTTTCTTAAACCATATAACCAAAAGGAGAAATAAAAAATGACTACAGTAACCTACTCCGTCCCCGCGATTTCCTGCGGACATTGCACCCATACGATCGAGACAGAATTGGGTGACATGCAGGGCATTCAATCCGTCAAAGCGGCTATAGACACGAAGAAAGTGGAAATCACTTTTGACGCACCCGCGAACGAAGATGCGATTAAGGCTTTGCTGTCCGAGATCAATTACCCTGTTGAAAGTTTGATCACGATTTAGTTGTTTACTAATATAATCTGAATTACAGGACAAACTGTAATTCAGATTATGAATTTTGTAAGGAAAATCCATGGCTGAAACCAAGCAATTAACCCTTCCCATTACCGGCATGACCTGCGCGAATTGTGTTGCCACTGTGGAGCGCAACTTAAAGAAACTCGATGGCGTGCAAAGTGCTGTGGTAAATCTTTCCTCCGAGCGCGCCACAGTGGATTTTGACTCCGCTAAACTTGGCTTGTCTGAAGTCATTGCGCGAGTCAATCGTGCTGGTTATGGTGTCGCCACAGGCGAAGCGGATCTCATCATCATGCGTCTGTCAGATAACAACGATGCGACTCGTTTGGAGAAGGCTCTCGCGAAACTTGAAGGTGTTCTCGAAGCCCAGGTGACTTTCACCACCGAAAAGGCACGCGTGAAATATGTGCCGACCATCATTACGCAGGCGGAATTGCGTCGCGCAGTTTCAGCTGCTGGGTTTGAAGCCATGGAACTCGGTGGCGAAGCGGAAGATGCGGAAGCCATTGCACGCGAGCATGAGATCAACGAACAGCGCCGACTACTGATCATCGGATTAATATTTACTGTGCCACTTTTCCTGCTTTCGATGAGTAAAGATTTTAATTTGCTGCCATCGTTTGTTTATTTACAAAATACCATGGGCGGTATGCGCGCGGCACAGCCCTGGTTTGGCTGGTTAATGCTGACCCTTGCTTTTCCTGTTCAATTTTATGTAGGCTATGATTATTATATTGGCGCATTCAAGGCTTTACGAAATAAGTCTGCGAATATGGATGTGCTGATCGTGATGGGTTCATCGGCGGCATTCTTCTATTCTCTGCCGATCACCTTTGGTTTGCTGGCAGGTCACGTGTATTATGAGACTGCGGCAGTCATTATCACGCTCATCAAACTTGGAAAATATTTGGAGGCGCGCGCGAAAGGCCGTACTTCTGAAGCGATCAAAAAAATGATGGGATTACGCGCCAAGACCGCGCGCATCGTACGTGACGGACTTGAAACTGAGGTGCCGGTCGACGATGTTCGCGTGGGTGATGTGGTTCTCGTCAAACCCGGCGAGACGATTCCAGTTGATGGTGTCGTTATCGAAGGGCGCAGCTCAATAGACGAGTCCATGCTGACAGGCGAGTCTTTGCCAGTTGAAAAGAAACAGGGCGATCCGGTCATCGGCGCGACACTGAACAAACTTGGATTGCTAAAATTTGAAGCCACCAAAGTTGGCAAGGAAACGGCTCTGGCGCAGATCATCAAGCTGGTTGAAGATGCGCAGGGTAGCAAGGCCCCCATCCAGAAACTTGCAGATCAGGTCTCGGCGATATTTGTACCTTTTGTAATCGCAACCGCGGCAATAACTTTTGCGGGTTGGTATTATTTTGGCCCCGCATTGGTGGTTGACGCAGGTATTGATAATTTCACGCGCGCCTTGATCTACATGGTGGCGGTGCTTGTTATCGCTTGTCCTTGCGCGATGGGATTGGCCACTCCGACAGCTATTATGGTGGGCACCGGCAAAGGTGCAGAAATGGGGATCTTGTTTCGCACCAGCGAGGCACTGGAACGGGCTGGTAGGGTCAAAATAGTAGTTATGGATAAGACCGGAACCATTACGAAAGGTCAGCCCGCGGTTACGGATATAGTGGTTAGTAAGAAATTATCAATGAGCAAGGATGATATGTTGCGTCTTGCTGCATCGGTGGAGCGGGGCAGTGAGCATCCGCTTGGTGAGGCGATCTGGGCTGAGGCTACAACGCGCGGGTTAAAATTGGTGGAACCAACTGGTTTTATAGCTGAAGCCGGGCATGGCGTGCAGGCCGAGGTTGAGGGAAGAAGTGTAATGGTCGGGAATGTGAGAATGTTCCAGGCGCGCGGAATCCAATTAGGAAAACTAGAATCCGAAGTGGCGCGTCTTCAATCTGAGGCGAAGACAGCCATGTTGGTTGCGATCGATAACCAGGCTGCCGGAATTATCGCAGTGGCGGATACGATCAAAGATAGTTCGAAGGAAGCCATCGCTGACTTGCACCGTATGGGGCTGAAAGTTGCGATGATCACAGGCGACAATCAGAAAACTGCTGAGGCTATTGCCAAGCAGGTTGGAATTGATGTGGTGCTTGCCGAAGTTTTGCCCGAAGGGAAATCGGCGGAAGTGAAAAAGTTGCAGGCAGGTAATGTGGTAGTCGCAATGGTCGGCGATGGCGTGAATGACGCGCCTGCCCTCGCGCAAGCAGATGTAGGACTCGCGATCGGCACCGGAACGGATGTGGCCATGGCTGCAGCGCCTGTGACCTTGATGAGTGGTGACTTGCGTGGTGTTGCGCGCACGATCTCGCTTTCACGCAAAACTTTGGCGACAATCAAGCAGAATCTTTTCTGGGCTTTTTTCTATAACGTGGTGCTTATTCCCGCGGCCGCGTTTGGATATTTGAATCCGATGCTTGCGGCTGGCGCGATGGCGTTCAGTAGTGTGCTGGTGGTCTCAAACAGTTTGAGATTACGCGGATATAAAATCGAATCGCTCAATGCGCCGAAGACCCGTGTTCGCCAAATTATGGAAATAGCGCCCGCTCTCATTGTGACTGTAATTGCGTTGATGCTTTTCGTTTATTTCTCGTTTGGCAGGTTGCAGACAGCACAATCTGGAGTGATGCCAATACCGATCTATCATGCAGTTATTGCTCAAAAGGTACCGATCGTGGCAGGCAAACCCACGTCACTCGATCTCCAGATCATTGACCAATTTGGTAATGAAGCCACCGACCTTGAAGCGAGGAGCTTTGGCAGATATTATTATTATGCATATGTCGCAGTTGCTTCTCGCGACCTTACTTCCCTACAAGTAAATCCAGTGGTTGTGGATCCTTTTGAATTTCCTGTAAACCTAAATGGAATGGGATTGCAGACTCAAGCCAGCGGGCAGGCTATGCCGCAAAGTACTGACTCTCAAATACCGCCTCAGGTCATAAAAATTCAGCCGGTAATTACGTTCCCAAAAAAAGGGCAATATATGGTGTTCGTGGATATCCTTCCGCGAGGTGGTGATTTTGTGACACTGGCTGTACCCGTTGATGTGGGGTCGGCAAAGACACAAGCGGCTGCGCTAGCATCAGACACAGCTCTTACCCAGTTGAACGGTGATCTTAAGGTTACCTTGAAGTATGACGGAACATTAAAAGCCGGCCAACCGGTAAATATTAATATTGAGGTGATTGATGCTCAAGGTAATCTGATTTCGCAAGAGGTTGGATTGGCATCGGGAAACCATTGCGCCTTGTATGTCATTGACGAAACCTTGACTACTTTTCTAAGGCCGAATCTACTTGATTCCACCAATTTGAAGTTTTGGGGTAATTTCCCAAAACCTGGCAAATACAAAGTCTGGTTTAAGTATGTCTATGATAACCAGATACAGCAGACTGCATTTATTCTTGATGTCAAGTAGTGATGCGTATTATTTTGAGTTAAAGAAACATAAAAAGTCAGGCAAATTACCTGACCTTGGATCTCACGATTTATGAAACTTAAATAAGACCTTGCCACACCAACCTGAAGACTAGTGCGGATATGGATGCTTTAATTCTCTGCCAGTAGAACCTTTACATCAGCCGCGATGTCATCGGATGAAGTCTCGGGTGAAAAAGTTTCGCGCAGATTGCCTTTCTTATCCACCACATATGTGAAACTTGAGTGCGTCTCTCCGCCATCAAGAACCACAACACCGTAATCCTGCCAGGTCTTCGTTAATTCTTCTGGCGAGCCAAGTAGGCCAAGAAATGATGGATTAAATCTTTCCATGAACACTTTCATTGACCCGGCGGTATCATTGGCAGGATCCGTACTGACCATTACAACCACCACTTCTTGTGATGTAGCGCCAGCTGTTTCAAGAGCCTGTCTTATTAGAGCCAAAGTCGCTGGACATTCATCAACGCAATTTGAAAAACCGAAAAAGATCAACGCGATTTTGCCTTGATACGTGCTAAGCTGAAAAGGTTTTCCATTGTGATCCGTCAAATTAATATCAGCGGCGGCGACAGGTGGCGACATGACTGAGCCTTTGAGTGCAGATGCTCCGCAGGATGAGGTTACAATCATTATGAGCAGTAAAAGGGTTGTAATTCTTAGTGGAAAAATTTTATGTCGCATTGAGAAGTCTCCTTGGATGATCTTGTCGAAAATAAATGAAATAAGCGCAAAGAAAGGCGAACTTTTGACACACTATATCATGTTTATCAAAAAAATTGATAACCCTATTTCAAGATTTAGGAGCATATAATGAAAAATATTTTGGTGGGATTGTTAGTTTTGTCTTTTTTACTTTCTAGCTGTGGTAACGCTACGCCCACTATTTCAAAAGGCGTCGTTGAAGTTTTAGCCCCCTTTGCAAATGAGGCAGGTGCTGGTGAAAACACTGCTGCTTTTATGAGCATCAAGAATAGCGGTGCTGAAGCGGATACGTTGCTAAAAGCATCCTGCGATGCAGCCATGATGGTACAGGTTATGGAAACCAAAATTGAAAATGATGTGATGTCGATGGGTGAAGTATCCGGAATTGATTTGCCTGCCGGCAATACAGTGGAGTTGAAATCTGGCAGTTATCACATTATGTTGATGGATCTCAAGCAAGAATTAAAAGTTGGATCCACCATTAGTATTACACTTGAATTTGCAAAAGCAGGAAAAATCACATTGGATGTCCCTGTAAAAGCGATTGGAAATATGCCCTAAAAAATCAGGATCTATGGCTGCCCATCGATCGTGATTTGGTTATTCACTAATTTATAATGGACAGCTTTTATAAATATTGAGGTTGAATGTCATCTAATAAAAAAAATTCTTCTGTTGACCCTGTAATTGTCGTTGCGCTCGGCGTCATCTTGATGGCGATTGCTTTCGCCTTGCTTGTCTTTAAACCTAGTGCGCAATCTCTCAACTTCACTGCAGGCTCAGGCGCATGGAGTCAACTCGTGGTTGCTTTTGTCACTGGCATCACCACCGGCGGATTAAGTTGTCTCGCAGTGCAGGGCGGTTTGCTGGCGAGTTCGCTCGCGCATCAGATCGAGCAGGATTATATTGAACAGACCGCGCAAAAGAAAAAAGCAAAACAAAAAACATTAAAACACACGAACACTGCATTTCCGATTTTGCTTTTTCTCATAGCGAAACTTGTCGCATACACTTTGCTTGGCGCATTACTTGGCTGGCTTGGTTCCTATCTGACGCTTAGTCCGATGACGCGGGCCATACTAATGATCGCCATCGGTATCTTCATGATCGGTAATGCGCTGCGCATGTTCAATGTTCATCCCATCTTCCGATACTTCTCCATTGAACCGCCAAAGTTCATCACCCGCTATATCCGCCGTACCGCGAAAGGTACTGATACTGTCACACCTCTTTTCCTCGGTGCGTTGACAGTTTTCATCCCGTGCGGCATCACACAAGCTATGATGGCTACTGCGCTCGGCTCAGGCAGTATCCTTATGGGCGCTGCGCTTATGTTCGCGTTTGTACTTGGTACAAGCCCGGTCTTCTTCATCATCGCATACTTGACAACCGAACTCGGCGCGCGGCTCGAAAAATTCTTCATGCGATTTGTTGCGTTAGTTGTTTTGATTTTGGGATTTACGACTCTCAACAGTGGACTCAATGTATTGGGTTCGCCCCTCTCGTTTCAAAACCTGACCCGTAACCTGATTTCATCCAATAGCGACTCTGTCCCTGTGTCAGAATCTCCTCAACCTGCCGCAACTGATAGTTCTATCTTCCTAAGCGTTAAAAATGACGGCTACTTCCCGCGGACATTGAGTGCGCCCGCTGATAAAGCGCTTACTCTCAACCTCGTCACGAATCAAACCTACTCCTGCGCGAGGGATTTCGTCATTCCGTCTTTGAACGTATACCAACTCCTGCCTGATACTGGCACCATGCAAGTGAGCATTCCCGCCCAGCCAAAGGGAACAACCTTATTTTTTACCTGCTCAATGGGTATGTATACGGGGCAGATCGTTTTTCAATAAATTTAAAATTTTTAGCTGAGGTGTTTATGATAAAGAAAACCTTCAAAATCCCAGATATGACCTGCTCCAACTGCGCCATGAAACTCGAAAGCCTAGAAGATATTCTCGACGGGGTCAAGGAGATCAACGCTAGTTATCACAGACTTGAAATGGTGATCGAATATGATAATTCCAAACTCACGGACGAGCAGATCATCTCGGCGGTAAAGGAAAAAGGATATACCGCAATTGCGACGTAAAAAACATGAACAAGTAAAATGGGTGCATGCAGATTTATTTCTGCCCGTGTACCTGTTTCCGTGTATACTCCCGTCATGCCAAAATATTACACCCCCAAAGAAGCGAATGAAAATTTAATTGTGATTCGTCCCATCCTGGATGAAATGATGCGAATAGGGGAGAATATCCGTGCCCACCAGCCCGAGTTATGGAGTATGGTTCAGAAATCCGCGGGTAATGGTGGGAATCTTACTTTGAGCAAATTGCTCAAGGAATTTGACAGGCTGGATGATCTCATTCACAAATTTAAAAATATGGGTATCCATGTCAAGGATCTGGCAAGCGGCTTGATCGATTTTCCCGCCTGGCATGCTGGCAGGGAAGTATGTCTGTGCTGGCAATCTGGTGAGGGAGATATTGAATATTGGCATGAGGTCGACTCAGGTTTTACAGGCCGCCAGCGAATTGATTGGGAATAATTTTTTGAAAATTAAACCAAAAACTCCGTTAAAACGAAACGACGGAGATTTTGAGTGTTAATATACACAGGTATCACCAAAGGAGTTAAATGAAAAAAGGAATTCTGTACGGTATTGGCTCGTATGTGTTTTGGGGATTCTTTCCCATCTACTGGAAACTGCTTCATCACGTTCCAGCAATCCAATTGATCGGGCACCGCATCATCTGGTCGTTTCTGCTTTTGTTCATGGTCATCCTCTTCACCAAACAATGGACGGAATTTCGCGCAACTATCAACGTCAAAGTTATACGAATTTATTCACTCGCCGCAATCCTGATCGGCATTAACTGGTTTATGTATGTGTGGGCGGTGAATCATGAATTTATCGTTGAGACCAGCCTCGGCTATTTCATCAATCCGCTGTTGAGTGTGTTGATGGGCGTGATCTTCTTCAAAGAACGTCTGCGCCTCGCGCAATGGATTCCTGTTGCGCTCGCCGCGCTCGGTGTGGCATATCTGACTTTTATTTACGGCCGCCTGCCATTTATTGCGCTCACCCTGGCTTTCTCATTTGGCTCATACGGACTTGTAAAAAAACTTTCCCCGCTTGGCTCGCTCTATGGCCTCACCATTGAAACAGGAATTCTCTTTATCCCAGCGCTTTGTTATCTTATCTTTGCGCAAGCGAACAACACTGCGGCGTTTCTTCACACAGGAGCCACCTCAGACCTGCTCATGATCGGCGCGGGTGTCGTAACAACAATTCCCCTGCTCATGTTCGCCTCTGCGGCGCGCTCCATTCCACTGTGGGTGGTTGGCTTGCTTCAATATATTGCGCCCACGCTTCAATTTTTTATCGGCGTCTTTATTTATAAAGAGGCATTTAGTTATCATCAACTGATCGGTTTCGGATTAGTATGGATGGCGCTCATTGTATTCCTCGTTGAGAATTACTTTGCAAATAGAGTCACTGTTGAGCCAATTCCAGAAATGGGAGAGGGCTAGATGAAACTGCTGTTTATCGGCGGCACGGGTTTGATTTCCTCCGCCTGCAGCGACCTTGCCATAGAGCGCGGCCACGAACTTTTTCTTTTGAACAGGTCTGCGTCAAAGAAATATCCAGCGCCCAAACATTCGACAATTCTTCATGCAGATATCCACGCTGAGAGTGCGCATCTTTCCGCGCTGTTGGCTGGTCATCGCTTCGACGCGATTGTGGACTTCATCGCATATTCGCCACAAGACATCGAACGTGATATTTCCCTCTTCCGCGAAAAGACAGATCAATTCGTTTTCATCTCATCTGCCAGTGCCTATCAGAAACCACCGCAAAATTATCTCATTACCGAAGAGACTCCGCTGGAGAATCCGTTTTGGGAATATTCCCGCAACAAGATCGCCTGTGAAGATATGTTGATGAAATCTTATCGCACAGACGGATTCCCTGTCACCATCATTCGTCCTTCGCATACTTATGGACCATCGCAAATCCCTCTTTGTGTCGGCAGTTGGCAGCATCCATGGACAATTATTGACCGCATGCAGCGTGGCGAAAAAGTCGTCGTCCCAGGGGATGGGACTTCGCTGTGGGTGCTCACCTGGCATGCGGATTTCGCCAGAGGGCTGGTCGGTTTATTGGGGAAGAAAAATACTGTTGGTGAGGTATTTCATATAACGTCAGACCAGGTGTTGAGTTGGAATCAAATCTACCTCGAGGTGTATCAGGCTCTCGGTCAAACCCCGAATATGGTTCACATCCCCAGTGATTTTATTGCGAGGTTTGACGAAGGCGCAATGGGCAATCTGATAGGAGATAAATCAAATAGCGTGGTTTTTGATAATAGCAAGATCAAGAAATTTGTGCCTGATTATCAATGTGATGTGAATTGGGCGGAAGGTCTGCGCCGCGCATTGACGTGGTTCAAGGATCATCCTGAATTTCAAACCATAGACTCGGAATCGAATATGATTTGGGATAAAATCATTGCTGGATACGAAAAGGTGTTTTCATAAATAGCGAGGATAAAATGACAAATAAAAAAAAGGGCGTGATCGGTATTCTGACCGGGGGTGGTGATGTGCCGGGATTAAACCCTGCCATTCGTGCGGTGACTATTCGTGCATTGCGTGAAGGCTATCAAGTGGTGGGTTTTCGCCGTGGATGGGGCGGTCTGGTGGATATGATCCGCGAGAAAGATGCTGATAATGGCAATAATTATCAGTTCCTGACTGAGGAGATAGTCAACCGCGCAGGCCGAACAGGTGGTACATTTCTACACACCTCACGCACGAATCCGAGCAAGATCAAGCAGGCGGATGTGCCTGATCATTTGCAGGATAAGTATGCTGAAGAGAGGAATGACCTAACTCCCGAAGTGCTCAAGAATCTCGCTTTTCTGGGTGTGGATTATTTGATCCCGATCGGCGGTGATGATACTCTCAGTTACGGAGTCCGTTTGTACAAGGAAGGCTTTAAGGTGGTTGCGATTCCGAAAACGATGGATAATGATGTACCCGGTACAGATTATTGTATTGGTTTTAGTACGTGTGTGACCCGCACCATTTCACTCACCAACAGCTTGCGGACGATCGCCGGTTCGCACGAACGCTTTTTGGTTCTTGAGGTTTTTGGTCGTTACGCAGGCTATACGGCCATGATCCCCACCATGGCTGGGGCTGCAAACCGTTGCGTGATTCCAGAATATAAATTTAATATTGACCATCTGACAGAAGTGATGGTGAAAGACCGCGACGCGAATCCCAGTCATTATTCGGTACTGCTTATTTCAGAAGGAGCCATGTACGAAGGCGGCGAAATGATATTTAAGGATGGAACCACCGACGCCTACGGTCATGCCAAATTGGGTGGGATCGGCGATCTGGTTTCGGCGCAGATCAAGGATCGTTCAGCAAAATACAATAAAGGTAAGACCGTGGATGTAGTCAACCAGAAACTGGGTTATATGGTGCGCGGCGGCGACCCGGATGCGATCGACTCAATTGTCCCGATGGCATTTGGCAACCTGGCGCTCGATCTTGTTTTGAGTGGTATTCATGGAAGGCTTGTGGTTTTGAAGAATGGCCGTTACGACAATATGCCTTTGGACATTGTTACCTCAACGAAAAAGATTGTGGATGTAAATCACTTTTACGATACCGATCGCTATCGTCCTAAATATGAAAACTTTGAGATGAAACCGCTCTTCATCATGACCAGTGAATTGTAAATATCAGGTAATAATTCTCAGCATTACAAACTTATCTGCCATCTGCAGATAAGTTTGTAATGCTTATTTTGCGTGATCTTCTAAATCTGCGGAAAAAAAGCGACAATAATATTTTTTTAAACAGGAATTTAATTGATTATAGACCTGATTGGGTATAATTACCCAAACTTTTTTTGAGGAGTGTAATATGAATTTTGCAATGTGGAAAAAGGCATTGACAGTGATCCCCAATGTCTCAAAACAGGAATGGGACGAACTTGATGTCATCTCGAAATGGCTGATCTCCACCCGCGCGGCAGTGCTCGTGATGACCTTCATCTCAGCAGCACTCGCGGGATTATTCGCCTGGCGTGCGGGCTCGTTCAGCTTTGTACCATGGATCGCGCTCGCCTTTGGGTTGCTTCTAGCACATGCCAGCAATAATATATTCAACGATTACACCGATTACGTGCGCGGTGTGGACAAAGATAATTACTACCGCACATTGTACGGTGCGCAACCCGTCGCCGACGGGCTGATGACCAAACGCCAGCATCTCACTTATTTTGCTGTGACAGGCCTGATCGCGCTGGCCTTTGGTCTTTACTTGATCTGGTATACAGGTTTCGGCAATACCACCACTTGGGTTTTGCTTGGCCTTGGTGCATTCTTTGTTTTATTTTACACATGGCCGCTCAAAGGAATGGCCCTGGGCGAGCTCGCGGTACTCATCGTTTGGGGACCGTTGATGATCGGCGGCGGATATTATGTGTTGACGGGTCATTGGGATTGGAATGTGACGATTGCCAGCCTTCCTTATGTGCTTGGTGTGACGACGGTTATTTTTGGCAAACACATTGATAAGATCATTCCCGATACGCAGAAGAAAATCCATACCCTGCCTGTGGTGATTGGAGAGAAAGCCGCGCGTTATACAGTTTTGGCGATGATGATCGTCCCTTATTTTCTAACCGCATATTTGATCGCCACGAGATTCTTCACGCCAGTTATGGCAATTGTTCTATTCGCGATTCCCGCTTTCCTGAAAATTTACCCCATCTTCCTGAAGCCCAAGCCTGAGACTGCTCCTGAAGGCCAACTTGGCTGGCCATTGTATTTTGTTGGGTACGCATTCTACAACAATCGAACATTCGGCTCGCTCTTTATGTTGGGGTTGTTGGTTGATGCGGCATTGAGAATTTTCGTGCCGACATTTTGGCCATAAAATTTTTGGCTTTGGAAAAGTCTCGGAGGATACCAAAAATCCTTCGAGACTTTTGTGCCAAAAAAATTTCATGCGTGCCCAGATCTGCAATTTGAAGTAAAATCAAATTAGGATATTTTTCATCCGAAGATAAATTTTGACATGAAAATAACGGAGTCGGCGTGATATATGGATTGGCAAAAAATCACAAGGAATACAGGCTTAATAAAATTATCGCAAGGTAATTGAGCGGAATCAGGTGGAGAAAAAATGAGATTCGTTAATCGGTCATTGGGAATATTTGCGATAATTAGTATTACTATAGGATTGTTTGTTTCAAGTTGTACTTCTAAGGATGGCTTGCCAGATGAACGGACTCCAATAATTACAAGCGACCCCACAGCCGCATCTACCCCAGTAATTACAAGCACACCGATTCTTGATGCCACAGCTGCTCTTGTGGCAACCGCAGGTATACCTCCCATTGAGATTTTTAAGAATATCGTTTCTGATGATAATTATTTGAAAGATTGCAAGGCAATGTATCCTGTTGCTTCCGAACAACAAGCGGGGTTTCATGAGGTTTATCCAGGTGTCAGCACTGAGAACGATATTATGGATCAGCTTGGAGATTCATATGAGAATTTTGAATCCAATAAGGGGAAGCAATATTTCTATTTCGATTTTAGTACAAGCCATGCTTACAGTTTTTTTGTTATAAATAATACGGTTGATGATATCGATATAATTTCTGATTTGGAAGTTTTGACCTCCCTTCAAAAAATTCTTGAAAAATTCGGATGCCCCGATTTTTTTATTGCTGTTGCATTAAACAAAGACGATCTTGACGCTTCTCTTAATTACAACAAGGTATTTATGGTTTATCTTGACGCTGGTATAAGAGTTAGGTTCGATGGTTTTCCAATTAAATATTCAGACATTCCCAGTTTGATGAGTTTTGTAAAGCCAGGCTCTTTCAACGATTTTCTTGAACTTGAATCTGATTTAGCTACGGGTTTTTTAATATCCAAATCCTCACTTCCAATTTCATTTTCAGAGGCAGTCAGGTAATTTATCCTGGTTGATTCTTGTTGTGGCAGTCGGTCGGAAAGTATTTAGAATTTATCTTTCATCCTTAATAGTGATAATGTTTGCTCTTTCAAGGCTGATAACAAAAATAAGAATCAAATTAATCCTTTTTAATTGAGTCTTTATAATGCCGTCTTTTCCTTATTCACGCATAAGTACCCTATTTCACAAAACGGTTGTATAATCCCGCACGTTCAAAGTTTTTGTTTACAAAAGAGTCTTTTTGGAAGATAACCACCACGAGACTTCGGTACCAAGACACGTTTTTTTAGCGTAAACACCAGGCTACTGCATTACTTAAGGAGAAAGAAAATGCACATTAACTTTGCCATGTGGCGCAAGGCCTCATGGGAACTTATAAAAATGGATGATAAGAAAGAGTGGGATGCGCTCGATGTCATTTCGAAGTGGCTGATCGCCACCCGTTCCGCAGTGACTACGGTCACGATCTATTCCTGCATTATCGCAGGCTTTCTCGCCTGGCGCTATGGATATTTTTCATGGCTGCCGTGGATCATTCTGACCCTTGGCTTGTTCATCGCGCACGGAACGAACAACCTGCTCAATGATTACACCGATTTCTCGCGCGGTGTGGATAATGACAACTACTTCCGCACACAGTATGGTGTGCATCCACTCGTGCAGAAATTCTGGACGAAGGATAATCAGATCAAGTGGTTCATTGGCAGCGGAGTACTTGCCACACTTTCAGGTTTGTTCGCCTTGTTCTATACTAATTTTAATCCATACATTATCAGTCTGTTCGCATTCGGCGCGCTGGTCCTGCTTTTCTATACCTGGCCGTTTAAATATTGGGGGATAGGCGAGTTATCCATTTTCCTGATCTGGGGCCCGATCATGATCGGGAGCGTGTATCTTGTGCTCGTTCTTGGTGCCCTCGGAAATAGTGTTGATATGTCCAATGTTTTGCCAGCCGTGTTCAAGGTTGCGCTTGCGGGCGTCCCCTTTGGTTTGAGCGTTGCCAGCATCAACATAGGCAAACACATTGACAAAATGGAAGACGACAAGAAGAAGGGCGTCGGCACATTTCCAGTGCGTGTTGGTCAGACTTTTGCGCGTTACACAAATATCGCTTCGATCCTAATTGCATATGGCGTAGTCATTTATCTTGTTGCTACAGGATATTTTTCCACGTTGATGTTGTTAGTCATCTTCGCCGCGCAGCGCGCAATGTATGCTGTTGCGGTGTTGTCCAAGCCGCGTCCAGATGCAGCGCCTAAAGGGTTTGAGTCCTTCTGGCCAACCTGGTTTTCTGGTTTCTGCTTCTATCACAACCGTATGTTTGGCGGTCTTTTCATTCTTGGTATTTTTCTCGATACCGTTGCCCGCAAAATAGAAATGCCGATCAATTCCAATATGCTTGGTGCCATTGCCTTGAGTATTGGATTGATCTACGCAGTTGTCCAAATGCAAATGGCGAAAGCCAAGGCCAAACCAATCGCGTAAGTTTTCATGTAAACGAATCCCCAAGGGTCTTCAAGACCATTGGGGATTTCCTTCTTTAATTACCAAATCCTCGATCTCCAGCCATTCTTCCTTCCCCTCCAAAACCCCAAACGCGATCCTGCCTTCTGGCGTAAATGCCGCATATTGATTATCGATCCAGATGATGATTCCCAATGGTGGATTTGGACTTATAGGCGACTCAAACACTGGTGCATCATCCACATACCAAACAACGCGCTTCGGACTCCACTCGAGCCTGTATGCGTGCCATTGAGTGACATCCACGCTGAGGGCGAGCGAGTCTTCGTCAATTACCTTACTCAATATTTTCCTGGCTGTCGCGCGAAGCGGTGAAAAGGGGAGCATAAATCCTGCGAGAATCAACAATGGATGAAATTTTGGCGAACGAAATGTTTGCGCTAAAAATCCCTGCGCGGGTTTGTCATTGGTAAATGATAAATAATTTTGTGGAGAAGCCGAGAAGAACCAGACCGTATTCGGCAAGGCAGGCAATCGAAACGGATTCCCGCCGAACCCAAGTGACATTCCAAATGGATCATTCCACAATCCGAAGCCCCATGTCCCGGCGGTGGAACTGCTTGAGATTTTTGCGCGAAGGCTGAGGCTTAAAGTCTGATGCGGAAATTTATGCCGAGGGAGTTGAGAATAGTCATCGAGCTGGGCATCCCGATAGCCAAGAGAATCTCCTTTCTGTATTCCCAATCTCCAACCGTTTTTTACCCTTTCAATTTTTGCGCCGCGAGTCGCTCTTCCAATCATCATCCTTGCCTATTCACCATCCAAATACCAAACAAAATTACCGCGCCGCCCAAAACCGAAATGAGCGTGATCTGTTCATTCAAAATCAGGGCCGCCACCAGCATGCTCGTCAGCGGCTCGACAAAAAGGAACGCACCTGTTTGCGCGGCTGGCAGTTGACTGAGCGCGTCGAACCAAGCAATATAGGCGAAGCCTGTGGTGAAGATGCCGAGGAAGATCATCGCGATCCAGCCTCGTGAATCAAGCAGAGGAATTTCTGTGTAGCTTTTGTTTGCAAAAAACGCCACAGATGTGATCAGCCAGCCGATGGTCATCACCCAAAAAGTCATGCGTGTGGATGGATGATCCTTTAATCCGCGTCGTGAGAGAATGGAAAATACTGCCCAGTTGACCGAGCTGATCAGGATGAGAAAATCACCAGTTGTGCCAAACCTCCCGCCGATGAGTGTAGTGAGATCACCTTTGCTCACGACTGCCAGTACACCGATCATCGCAAGTACGATCCCCGAGGATTGCAGGAGATTTAGTTTTTCCTTTAGGACCATCCATCCCAAAATAGCGATGAATGCGGGTGATGTGGAAACGATCCACGCAGTGGTTGTAGCTTGTGCGGTTTTCAACCCGTTGGATTGCAGCCATTGATGGAAAGAAATTCCCAAAAAACCAAGCAGTGTGAAATATAACCATTCACTGCCTTTTGGAAATGCAAATTGTTTGCGAATGAGAACTGCGAATAATAGTATGGGAATACCCATTACAAAACGCAGCCAGACCACCGCGATGGGGGAGATTTGTCCCACGGCGATTTTGGTGGCGATGAATGATGCGCCCCATACGATCACTGCGAATAGGGCTTCAAGAAATGGAAGGAGTATTGTTTTGTGCATTTGATCCTGGATGATTTTGAAATTAGCTTTTGAAGTTTTCCAATAACCTTTGATAAAGCGCTTCCGTTGCAGGCAAAGGTTCCATATCCAGTTCTTTTGCAAGCACGCGTTTCATTTCCTGATATTGATTGATCAGCCCTGCGCGGTCACCTAATGCGGCATAGGCACGTAAGACCTGGCACTGCAATTCTTCCTGTAAATTATCAACCCTCAAGGCGCGCTCAAGCAATTCAATGGAACGTGTGTATCGCCGATGCGCATGATGATGATCGGCGAGTGCTCGCAACGAACCAAGATATGCCTTTGTTAACCGCCTGCGTTCGGGGAAGATCCAATCGTAATAAAAGTTTTGCAAATATTCGCCGTTATATAAATTTATTGCTTGTTCGTAAAAATGCGCGGTGGCCTCATCGTCTGTGCTGGCTCGGGCTTTGGCGAGAGCGGAGTCGAATTCGTCCACGTCGATCGTGAAGCGCGCTGCATCGATGCGGTAATCGCCTGCCTCCATAAGAATCAAACGCGGAGAATTTTCTTTTATCTTCAGGGCACTTCTCAACCGGGAGAGAGCAGTATGAAAAGCTGTCAATCCACGTCCGCCTTTTTCCGCCCAGATGCCGTCGAAGACTCGATCCGCTGGAATGCGTTCGCCGCGAAAAGTGATGAAATAGGCGAGCATGTCTCTTGCTTTGGTGGAGACCCAACGTTCCTGTGAGATCTCTTCAGGTCCGGCAAAGACTTGAAAAGTCCCAAGAGTTTTGATACGGATCACAGATTGATTCGGAATTGTGATCGTCGCGAGTTTCTTTTTGCCTGGTTGATTTTCAATCACCCGTTCCAAGAACGCGCCTTTATAACCGGCATCCGCCAGCGCATTACATACTATGCGGCTGCGTTCGCCCTGGTCAATGAAAAGCTGAAAGGCTTTGGTTGGCTCGATCAAATCCAATGCTTTACGGGCATGGGTGATGCCTGTTTCCTTGCGGTTTGTCACGAGGTGAATATAAGCAAGTCCGAAATAAACCATCGCCAGGGGCACACGGAATTGTCTTCGTTCGCCGGTTTCAGCGAGATCGCTAAAAAGGTTTTCGGCACGGTTAAGTTCGTTATTTTCGAGGGCGACATCTGCAAGTACGCTGCGGCACACAAATGCTTCATAAGTATCGGGGCTGCCTGTGTAAGCCCATAACGCGCCTTCGGCTAATTGCCAGGCTTCGTCTACACGTCCCTGACCGTATAAGTTATAAGCCAGATAGCCTGTCGCCATTAATTGTTCGTATGATGCAATGCCCAGCTGTTGCGCAAGCTCCACCGATTGGCGGAGTGCGGCTTCAGCGCGCGCGGTTTCACCAAAACGGGTCAATACATTGCCAAGAGCGGTGTACGCGGCAGGCAGTAATTCATTCAGATGCAGTGTTTGCGAAATTTCAAGTCCACGTTCGGCGTAGCGTAGTGCGGTTTCAAATTCCCGCCAGTATAAATGCGGCGTGACCAATAAGATGCAAGCCTGCGCTGCTATCGGCGAAAGTTCATCGGGCGCAAGACGCAAGGCTTCCTGTGCATGTTTGGCTGCGGAGATCGGGTCGCCATGCCACCAACAGATTTGTCCCAGGGACTGAATGAAATTAGCGCGCGACAGAGCCGAAAGCCCGTTAGATTTCCGCGCCTCTTCAACCGCTTGCTCAGCCAATTCGCGGCCGCGGTCCATACTGCTTAAGAAGCCTGTTGTTTTGGCAAGTGCCATCAAAGCTTCGGCGCGGGCGGTATGATCGTCTAACGGTGCAACTTTTAAGGCTTGTTCTGAAAGGGTTTCTGCTTGACGATAATTTCCCTGCGCGCGGTACACTTCGGCGAGTTTCGTCAATGCGCGGCTCATGCCCGATCTGTTTTTCTGATTTGCAAAACTTGCGCGCGCATCTTCATAAGATGTAACTGCCAAGCCCGCTTCTCCAAGCCTGCGGTGCGCGTTTCCGTTTTGAAGTAATAATTCAGGATTGGTGCGCAAGGTTTCGGCAGGCATCATGTTCAGATAGCGATGCAATACTTCAACACGGCCGCGTTCGACATAATCTGCGGCGAAGATGGATGCAACCCGCGCAGCGGATTCGTGATCTTGTGCAGATATATATTGGAGGAAAGCAGCCTCAACTTCATTATGGGATTCGTAATATGCGCCCGCGCGTCTTTCTAAAACTGTAACCTGCTCGCCATTCTCACGGCGTAATCTACTCTGTAGGAATTCGCGAAAGAGAAAGTGGTATTGATACCAGCGCAACTTGTCATCCAGACTGGTGAGGAATAAATTCTCGCGTTCCAATTCTTCGAGCATATCCTGGGAATTTTTTATCCCCGCCACAGCATTGCATGAGTCTGCATCCATTTGAGATAGGATGGATGTTTGCAGCAGGAAGGATTGTCGTGCTTCAGGCTGGCGGCGGAATACTTCCTCTGCGAGATAATCAAATACAAAACGATTTGAGCCGCTTAATGATGTGACAATTTCACGCGCTGATTCAGCATCCCGCCCAGCCAGTGAACTGCGGACAATTTGCAAAGCTGCAGCCCAGCCTTCCGTCTTTTGACTCAGCGTACTTAAGCTTTCAGAAGATAGATCGGGAACTTCGCGGCGAAGCAATGTAGCCACTTCATCATCATTAAAGCGCAGGTCATTGGCGCGTAATTCAGATAACAATCCGCGGGCGCGTAGACGTGCCAGCGCGAGAGGGGGATCAGTTCGCGTGGAAATGATCAGGTGCAGGACGGGTGGTGCGTTTTCTAATAGATAGTCTAATAGTTGGTGAACAATCGGACTCGTAACAAAGTGATAATCATCAAGGGTAAGGATGAGTGAATCATTTATTTGCTCCGAAAGTTCGTTAATGAGAACCGTGAGTACGCGGCGCGAGTCCACACCTGATTCAGCGCTGTTCAGCAGGGATTGGGCGTTTTGCCCGATCTTATTTGTTTTTTTACTCGTTGTTCGCATACGTCGAATCGATTCAATCAGGTGGGACAGAAAAACTGTCGGGTCGGAATCAGATTCCTCGAGCTGGTACCAGGCGGCGGGGCCGGAGTGAGTGTTGAAAAAATCCGCCAGCAGGATGGTCTTGCCATATCCAGGCGGCGCGGAAACGAGCGTGAGGCGCTGTCTCATGTGATTATCCAGCAATTGAATTAAATGCGGGCGCGGTAAATATCCAGCACTGGGCGGCGGGGAAAATTTTGTGTTCAGCAGGGGAGAGGGTTTCATGCTTTGGGAATTATATCCGCTAATGGTTTGCAAACTTTCTGCAAACCCGCTGTGATAGGATTGCTCAAATTCGCCCAACCAAATAGGAGAAGCTATGAAAAGAAATCTGTTCGTTTTATCTTTGTTATTGGTGTTCGCAATCCTTGTGACTGCCTGCGGATCTGCCACGCAAGCCCCTGCTGTTGCAACCGAAGCCCCAGTCGCTGCGACTGAAGCTCCTGTCGCAACCGAAGCCCCTGCGGCTGGCCCATTGGTATTGAAGATCGCATATTCTTCAACGATTGACACCTGGGACCCGATCGCTTCCTTCTCGACCGAAGCGGCTTATTTGCCCAATGTGTATGAAACGCTTTTGAAGATCAACAAGGCTGGCTCTGCAGAGACCTATACCCCGGTACTTGCTTTAAGCTGGTCTGTGAGCGATGACAAAAAGTCTTACACATTTAATCTTCGCCCTAACGTTAAATTCCATGATGGTGAGCCTATGAACGCGGCGGCTGTGAAGGCTTCCATCGACGCGGTCAAAGATCATGGCGGCGCAGGCTTTATTTGGGCGTCTGTGGACAATGTGGAAGTGGTGGATGACCTCACCGTTAAATTCAATCTAAGCTCTCCCCAGCCGATTGATTTAATCGCTTCATCCATGTATGCCGCTTACATTGTCAGCCCTAAGGCTCTCGAAGGTTTTGCTGCTGATGAGAATTTCTGGGCAGATGGCAAGAGCTATGGCACCGGTCCTTATATGGTTGAATCCTATACCCCTGATGTCGAGGCCGTATTCACTCAAAATAAAGATTATTGGGGCGGATGGGAATCTGGCCAGTATGAGAAGGTGGTCGCTTCCCTGGTACCTGAAGCCACCACCCGTCAGCAGATGCTTGAGGGCGGCGAAGTAGATCTTGCCGAGCGTCTTCCTAATGAAAATCTTGATACATTCAGAAATGACCCGAATTACACAGTCTTTGAAGAACCTTCCTTCTTCAACTATGTCGGCATTTTCAACACACTGCGCGCGCCATTGGATGATATAAAAGTTCGTCAGGCGCTTTCCTATGCCATTCCCTATCAGGACATCATCAAAATTGGCGCGAATGGACTCGGCACACAAAGCTTTGGCCCAGTCCCTGCCGGTGTATTCCCATGGGATGATAGTGTTGGCCAGTATACATATGATCTCGAGAAAGCCAAGGCGCTTTTGAAGGAAGCCGGGCACGAAGGCGGTGGTTTTAGCATCAAGATGACTTACACAGCTTCGAACGCTTCAGAAGAAGCTTTTGCGCCGTTGATTAAGGATTCTTTCAAGGAAATCGGTGTCGATGTAACCATTGAGGCATTGGCTTTAGGCGAGCAGTTAAAACTTGCACGCTCTGGCAAGGATGCGCAAGATATGACTTTGATGCTCTACTGGCCGGCGTATGCCGATGCCGCTGTCGATAATTTGTGGACGTTGTTCTACTATACCGAGAAACCCTCCTGGAATCTTTCATACTGGAACAATGCTGATTACATGGCTCTCTGGGATGAAGGCTGGGCATTGAGCGGTACAGACATGGCGGCTGCTAAGGCAAAATATGTTGAAGCTGTTAAATTACTGGTAGATGAAGCTCCCGGCGTATTTCTCTATGACACTATGGAAATCGCTGTTATCCCGAACACAGTTACAGGTTTTGAATATAACCTCAACTATCCGTTCTGGCATTTCAACTATTACGAATTGCGATCGGGCAAATAATTAGTTCATTTTTCCTCCTTATTTTGAACTCCCCTTCCTGTTTTCAGGAAGGGGAGTTCATCCAAACCCAATGCGTATTTTCGAATTCGTCTTCCGCCGTTTGCTAACTGCAATATTCGTATTGGTCGGTGTTTCGATCATTACGTTTGCCATTTCGCATGTGGTGCCCTCGGACCCCGCCGCTCTCTATCTTGGGTCAACAAAAGCACGTCCGGAAGACCTTGAACGCATTCGCACCAAATTGGGATTGGATCTTCCACTACCCGTTCAATATGCAATTTACATGCGCGACCTGATGCGCGGTGATCTCGGCACATCCATCGCTACAAAACGCCCTGTGCTCCAGGAGCTTACAGACCGCTTGCCTGCCACGCTCGAATTGCTTTTTGTGGGAATGTTCATCGCCACTTTGATCGGTGTCCCTCTTGGAGTACTCAGTGCGCGCTGGCAGGGTACCTGGGCCGATCTGTTCGTTCGCATAATATCCATTGTTGGCGTTTCGATGCCAGCCTTCTATCTTGGATTAATAATGCAAATCGTATTTTTTCGTAACCTGGGATTATTTCCCCTTTCGGGCCGTGTGGATTCGGATTTGCGATTTACGAGTCCCATTGACCCGATCACATCTTTCTTTCTAATCGATTCAATTCTGACCTTGAATTGGGTCGCCCTAAAGGATGTTTTTCTGCACCTTGTTCTTCCCGCCTTCACTCTCGCGGCATATCCCATCGGATTAATTGCACGCATGAACCGCGCTGCGATGCTCGAAGTTCTCGGACAGGATTATATTCGCACCGCGCGAGCCTACGGAATTCGGAACTCGATCATCACATATCGTTATGCTTTGAAGAATGCCATCAGTCCCACACTGACTGTCATTGGGCTGACGGTGGCTTATGCTTTGACGGGCACCTTCTTTGTGGAAGTCATCTTCAACTGGCCGGGACTTGGCTTGTTCACTGTCCGTTCATTGCTGGCTTTGGATTATCCAGCTATTATGGGAATGACCCTGCTTGGAGCAAGTGGATACGTCATCATCAATCTGATCGTTGACTTGTTGCAAACAGCGATAGATCCGCGCATTCGGCTAAAGTGAATCTTGCATGAAAAATCCCATCGCTACTAGCATTGAATCGCAAAATACGCGCACACTGCGGCATGTGTTTAATATCATCTTGCGCGACCCGCTGGCATTAATCAGTACTGTCATTATTCTTTTTTTTGTTTTCATAGCGATCTTTGCTCCAATCGTTGCGCCTTTTCCCGAACAAGGGCAGGGTCGGACCAATGCGGGCGACACAATGCATCCGCCTTCGGCAAAATATCTGCTCGGCGCCGACAGATTGGGACGTGATATCCTCAGTCGAATTATTTACGGTGCGCGTCCCGCGTTGGTAGTTCCGATTGGGGTGGTTTTATTTGCAGTGTTTATCGGCGCTCCGCTTGGCGCTTTGGCTGGTTACAAAGGCGGTTGGGTGGATGAAGTCATCATGCGTGTCACGGACTTATTCCTTGCTTTTCCTTCCCTATTACTGGCAATGGCAATTGCCGCATCCATCGGCCGTGGATTGGACAAGGCAGCTATCGCGCTGGTTGTTTCATGGTGGCCGTGGTACACGCGTATTGCACGCGGAGCGGCGATCAGCCTCAAGGAGCAATATTTTGTTGAGGCCGCGCAGGCTATCGGCGTGCGTGATTCGGTCATTATCTTCAGGCATATCCTACCCAACACCATATCCCCCATTCTCGTGCAAGCTACTGTGGACTTGGGAACGGTCATCCTTGCCATGGGCGGGCTGGCATTTATCGGCTTAGGCACGCAGCCTCCATCCCCTGACTGGGGTTTGATGATCAGTGAGGGACGCACTTTTATTTTAGATCAATGGTGGATTGCCACCTTCCCCGGTATTGCGATCTTTATCGTTGTACTTGCATTCAACTTGCTCGGCGATACTTTGCGCGATATCTTCGACCCGAGACAATACAAATGAATGATTTATTGTCGGTCAATAATCTCGCGATCGATTTCAAAATCGCGCGCGGCGTTCATAAGGCCTTGCATAATGTTTCCTTTAATGTGAAACGCGGTGAGATCTTTGGTGTGGTCGGCGAGACGGGCTGCGGTAAGACGATTACAGGTCTCTCTATTTTGCGCCTACTGCCCAAATCTGCAACGATACGCGGGGAGATCATGTTCGACGGGAAAGACTTGCTTGATCTTTCTGAAACGGAAATGAATACCATCCGCGGCGGACGAATATCGATGATCTTTCAAGACCCAACTTCGTCACTCAACCCGGTCTTCACGATCGGTGAGCAGATCATACGCGTGGTCCGTCAGCATTTGAAACTTGATAAAAAAGCGGCGCAGACTCAAGCGGAAGAAAGCCTCGACGCTGTTGGTTTGCCGGATGTGAAACGAGTCATGACTTCTTATCCGCACCAGCTTTCAGGCGGACAGCAGCAGCGGGTCATGATCGCAATGGCGCTGGCTTGTCGTCCTTCCTTATTAATAGCGGATGAACCGACCACGGCTTTGGATGTCACAATTCAGGCACAGATATTGAATCTGCTTCGTGATCTGCAAAAGAAGTTTGACCTGTCGATTGTTTTGATCACTCACAACCTTGGGGTTGTGGCTCAGACTTGTGACCGAATGGCAGTGTTATACGCAGGCAGTGTTGCTGAAATCTCCCCGACTTATTTTGTATACGAAAAACCCCACCATCCGTATAGCAAGGGATTATTGGCCGCCATCCCTCGTCCCGGTTCACGCGGACAAAGAATGGCGGCTATTCCCGGCACAGTGCCGTCCAACCCGGGTGAAGTCATCGGCTGTCCATTCGCGCCGCGCTGCGCAAATGTTTTTGATCGCTGCGTCAAGGAAAAGCCGCCCCTGATATCTGTTGGTGAATCTCATCAAAGCGCTTGTTTCTTGCCTTCTGAGTCTTGATTCGTTATGGCCATCCAACCTTTACTCACTGCGCAAAATCTTAAAAAGCATTTCCCGCTGCCCGGCGGATTAATTTCGCGCTTCAATCGTTCTGCCCGTCGCTATGTGTACGCTGTGGATGGAGTGAGTCTGGAGGTCTTTGCTGGCGAGGTGCTTGGCCTAGTCGGTGAATCAGGTTGCGGCAAGACAACCCTCGGAAGAATGTTGATGCGCCTGATCGAGCCAACAGATGGAAAAGTTGTTTTTGATGAACGCGAGATCACATCTTTCTCTCGCGCTGAAATGCGTCAGATCCGTCGTGAGATGCAGATCGTTTTTCAAAATCCACTTTCGTCTTTGAGTCCGCGTTTGAAGATCGTGGATGCAATTTCAGAGCCATTGCTTACCCATAAGATCGTGCCAAAAAGCGAAATCCGCGTGCGAGCGCTGCAATTGTTGGAACAGGTTGGCCTCGGAGAACAACATCTGGATCGCTTCCCGCATGAATTATCCGGTGGACAATGTCAGCGTGTAGCGATTGCTCGAGCGCTGGCTGTCAATCCGCGCTTGATCGTGCTGGATGAGCCTACATCCGCATTGGATGTTTCGGTTCAGGCGCAGATCATCAATTTGTTGCAGGATTTGCAACGAGAAAAAAAACTGACCTATGTATTTATTTCGCATGATTTGAATGTTGTACAACATATCAGCGACCGCATCGGCGTGATGTATTTAGGAAAGTTGGTGGAGCTTGGTCCATCAGAAGATGTTTATAACGCGCCATTACATCCGTATACAAAAACCTTGTTTAGCTCGATCCCTCTGCCAGTTGTGGATATTGTGAAGCGTGAATTAACGGTCCTAGAGGGAAATGTTCCTAGCCCGGTTAATCCTCCTTCGGGCTGTCGCTTCCATACAAGATGTCCCCTGGCACAGGATAAATGCAAAGAAACAGAACCAGTTTTCCGTCAAGTAAGAAACGGGCGATTTGTTGCCTGTCATTTTGTTGAGGTATGAGGAGCCATTTATGACTCGGTTGTTTGGAATCGCAGGTGTGCAAATGTCTGTCGTCCCTTTTGATTCAAATGGGACGATAGATAAAATGTCTGATATTGCTTTTAATATTGCAAAAAAATTGCCCTGGGTAAACATGGTAGTGTTCCATGAATTGATCGTGACGGGTTTGGTGCAATTTCTCACGCCTGAAGATAAGGATTGGTATCTGAAAAATACTGAACCGATACCTGGCCCGCTGACAGACCGTTTATGCGCGCTGGCGCGCAAGACTCATCAATGGCTTATACCCGGCTCTATGTGGGAGCGGGATGGCGATAAAATGTTTAACACTGCTATTGTGATTTCGCCACAGGGTGAGATCATTGCAAAATATCGCAAGATGTTTCCGTGGCTTCCGTATGAAGCGGGCACATCGGCAGGAAATGAATTTTGCGTATTTGATATTCCAGAGGTGGGGCGTTTTGGTTTATGTATTTGTTATGATATGTGGTTTCCAGAAGTGGCGCGCACGTTGGCGTGGATGGGCGCTGAGGTAATTATTCAACCTACGCTGACGCCGACTTCTGACCGTGAACTTGAGCTGGTGATGGCGCGCGCGAACGCCATGTTCAACCAGTGTTATTTTGTCAGTGTAAATGGAATCGGCGACTGGGGCGGCGGACGTTCCACCATCATAAATCCAGATGGACGGGTTCTACAGGAAGCCTCCACCAATCAAACATTTATGACTGAACTGATCGATCTAGATCACACCACACGTTCGCGTGAATACGGAACATTGGGGTTGGCGCAAACCCTCAAACAATTGCGAGATTCGGGACATACCTTCCCCATGTATCAGGATGGAGCTTTGCAAAAAGGAAGTTTTGAAAAACTTGGGCCGCTTAAATTCTTTCGTCAATCAGATCATTTGAATAACCGTTAATTTAATCCAGGTGAAGAAATTGGGCTGCCACATGTCCAATATAAAATGGGCTTTCTAAAATTAGCCGCAGGTACAAATCTGCGGAACGGTGCGGCTTTTATCCGTGTATAATTACGGCTTGGAGGCAACACTTTTATGGAAATTACCTGGTATGGACATTCCTGTTTTCGGCTCACAGAGCGTAATTATGTGACCGTGGTCACCGATCCATTCGAAACTAAAATTGTCGGCTATGATGCGCTAAAGCTCAAAGCAGAGATCGTCACAATCAGCCATGATGCGCCTGGTCACAATAATAGTGATGCGGTCAAAGGCACAACGCACGTCTTGATGGGTCCCGGCGAATTTGAAATTGGCGGCGTGTTCATAACAGCCGTTCAAACCGACAGTGTGGGCCGCTCCGCGAAAGCAAAGGATAATATTCGAAATACGATTTACGTATTTGATTATGACGGCATCACTGTCGCGCACCTCGGAGACTTGCAGAAGATTCCGACCCAAAGCGAGATCGAATTGCTTGGCACGGTCAATGTAGCGCTTGTACCTGTCGGCGGTGGAAACAGCCTCAACGCCGCGAAAGCCGCGGAAGTTGTCAGCATGTTGGAACCCAATCTTGTTATCCCCATGCACTATTTCACCCCGGATTCAAAAATAAAACTTGATGAGATCAATAAATTCATCAAGGAAATGGGTTTGAGTAAACCGGATGCGCAAGCTTCTCTTAAAGTTTCACGCTCTAGTTTGCCCGATGAAACGCACGTTGTTGTTTTGGAATATCAAAAAGGATAATATGTCGGTCAAAGTCATTATGACCTGGGACATCTCTCCCGAGCGTGATCAGGAATATTTCGAATTTGTCATCGGTGAATTTGTGCCGGGTGTACAAAGACTTGGCTTGCGGCCTGCTGAAGCATGGGCAACCATTTACGGTTCCTATCCACAAATCCAAGTAGGTTTGATCGCAGATGATCTGCCTCAGGCGCGCCGTATTCTGGCTTCGTCAGATTGGATACTCTTGCAGGAACGTCTCTTCGGTTATGTAAAGAATTATTCATATAAGATCGTGCCGGTCCGCGCTGGTTTCCAGTTTTAGTGAAAATTCAGAAATCTCTTTTTTGCACCCATGAATTCAAAGAAACATAATGAGACTTCCAAAGTCTTTATACACTTATGGCCGTGGTTTTTATTTACCACGGCTTTTGAGTCTCTAGTTGCCATTGGTGCGCTTTTACTCGTTCCTTCTGAAAAAGGACTTTCCATTCAAAGGCTTGGCTTGCTGGCGATCCTTGCCCTATTCTTCTTTGCAGGGATTTATTTGGGATTTATTGCGCGCCAGAATACCTCCCGATTCGAACTGGTAGCGCGCACGCCATTTATTTATTCCTCTGCGTTTCTTTCGCTGATCTCAAGCCTGTTTTTGTTCCTTTTGAGATACATCGACCCTGAGAGACTCCTGCCATACTACGAGCGCCTGAGTCCACTGCTTTTATACCTACTCCTCATAGGGTTACAAACTGCCATATTTCTTTTACTCATAAGAAATGGATTTCACCCAAAAGAATTTACAAAACGGAACCCTGTTTTCTTTTCCGCTTTGATAGCCTTCTGTCTTCTGCTTTTCATTTGCTTGGTTATCTCACTGACCAAACTCGGCATTACGCCTGATACAGCCTACTGGGGTGAACCGGGTGTGGCTATACAAGGCTGGCAATTTATTGCTTCCATAATTGTTGGATTTATTATCCTTCTTTTTATATCAATCACCTCACAAGACTCACCCCATAACTCGCAACTGATAACCCGGGTATTCATCCCGCTTACGCTATATATTCTTGCTTGTGTTCTCTGGTTGCGCGTGCCAGTGGATGTTTTGCAAAACAGCTTTTATGCGCCCATTTCCCCGCCAGCGAATATGCCATTACCCTATTCCGATGCCGGTTTTTATGATTACCTCGCTCAAAGCCTGTTGATTGGTACAAATTATCTCGGTGGGATTCCTCCGCGCCCGTTGTATGTTGTATTTCTTGCCTTTTTGCATTTCCTCTTTGGGCAGAATTATCCCGCCATTATAGCCGCGCAAACCCTTGTGTTCGCAATTTTTCCGGTCGTACTTTATTTTCTCGCGAAGAAATTACATTCCCCTGCTGCCGGCGTGACAGTCGCTTTATTTGCCATTTTCCGCGAACTGGTCAGCTTGTGGATCTCATCCAATACACGAGTGACCAACTCCAAGATGTTCACCACCGATTTTCCCACAGCGATCGGAATCTCGTTGATGTGCCTGGTAGCCATCTGGTGGCTGGAACGGCGTGACTTAAGATCGACCCTTGTTGCGGGCGGCTCGTTTGGCTTGCTATTATTATTCCGGACACAATCACTTCTCATATTGCCGATCTTGTTTATTTTGGCGTGGTTTGCCTATCAACGCAAGACCAAAGAATGGATCATGGCGGGAATTGTTTTTGGCTTCGTAATGGGTCTAACTGTTTTGCCGTGGCTGACACATAATTACACGATAGCTGGTAAATTTTCCTTCGATGATCCCAATCAAGTGGCTATTATTTACAGTCAATATTCGTTCAGCGGAAATTTGGATCTAAGCCAATTTGACCCCGCCAAGGAGAGTGTTGGGAATCGGCTGCTCACTTTTACACTTGAAAACCCTGCCTATGTTGCCGGCTTTATTACCAGTCACTTCCTAAATACAGAAATTGGCGGTTTACTAACGCTTCCTTTAATTGAGCGATTTGACGGTTTATTTGCCGACATCAACTTGTATTGGGTGACTTGGGATGGCTCCCTTGAATGGTATAACATGGTATTGATACTCTGGTATCTTGCAGTTCTAGCCATTGGGTTTGGAACAGTATGGCGTCGTATGGGATGGATTGCCCTGGTCCCATTGACGCATAATTTGGGATATGCCTTCGCAAATGGGATCGCTCGTTTTTCCAGTTGGCGATACAACCTGCCGGTGGATTGGGTTTTCTATTTTTATTTTGCCATCGGTATAATCGAAATTTTTGGTAGCCTCGCCCTTTTGTTTGGCGCAAAAGTTGAAAAAATATTTCCAACAAATACCCCGCCTGAACAGAAATCAATCACCCTTCGAGATTTTCACCCGCGTTACTCCATTATTATTTTGGTCTTTATGTTTATAGGCTCGCTGCCGTGGCTTGCAAAGGGATTTACTGAACCTCGTTACACGGCCTCGCCAGGTGAACTCGTATCAAGGCTTGGAGCCAGGGGATATGACATCACCGAGATTCAGAATTTCCTTTCACGGCCCGGGGCGGTGCTCATGGAAGGGCGCATGTTGTATCCGCGTATGTATCGCCGAAACGATGGACTGTCGTCGGCACATCCATGGCCTGCGTATAAAACTCGAGACTTCTCCCGCATTGGTTTTATTATGATCAATCGCAACTCTTTTAATTTGATCTTTATAACGAAAGAGATTTTGGATTTTCCACAAGGCGCAGATGTAGTTGTTCTGGCCTGCCAATATGATGATGTATTGAATGTCCGTATGATCGATTTTGGTGATCGAACATTTCAAAGCGCTCCCCTTTCCCAAACTTGCAATTGAAAACAAATAAAATACTTTCTTCACGCCTCCTCCAATGGTATCGCCAACATGGGCGCACTCTGCCGTGGCGCGATCATCCCGATGCGTACGCGGTATGGGTTTCGGAGATCATGCTCCAGCAAACGCGCGTAGAGACAGTCATTCCTTATTTTGAAAAATGGATGAAAAAATTTCCTGATGTGAAAACCTTGGCAAATGCCTCGGAGCGGGATGTCTTGACCGCGTGGGAGGGGCTTGGCTATTACAGCCGCGCCCGCAATTTACATCAAGCTGCTAAAGTAGTTGCAGAAAAATTTAATGGGCAGCTGCCCCGCGATCTGGCAGAGTTACGCAGTCTGCCGGGTATTGGCCGCTACACGGTCGGCGCGATCGCGTCCATGGCATTTGGCCTGAACGAGCCAACTTTAGATGGCAATTTGCGTCGTGTCTTTTCGCGCTTGTTTGATATAAGTGAATTTGCAGATTCTCCCGCAGGCGAAAAAAAATTATGGGAATTAGCCGCGGAAAATTTGCCAAAAGATCAGGCTGGTGATTACAACCAGGCGCTCATGGATCTTGGCGCGACAATTTGTCAGCCAAAGAATCCGCGCTGTTTGATGTGCCCATTAATGGAAATATGTGAGTCTCGCAAAAACGGAACGCAGGCTTTGCGCCCTGTGCTGAAACCAAAGAAAACAATTCCGCACTATATCCACGCGGCGGGAGTGATCATTAATCGAGGGCGAGTTTTATTGGCGCAACGTCCATCTGATGGATTGCTCGGTGGAATGTGGGAATTTCCAAATGGCAGGGTCGAAGAGAATCCTGCCAAGGAGTTGACCAAAGTCCTTAACGCAACATACAGTTTGAAGGTTACCCACAGGGGGCTGCGCCAGAAAAAAGAAGCACTGGGTATCATCCAACACGCGTATACTCATTTCAAGGTGACAGTCCATGCCTTTCGCTGTGAGTGTGATCCAATCCTAAAAAATAAAAAATTTATTTGGGTGCGCATGAGTGAACTTGATGATTACCCGATGGGCAAGGTGGATCGGCAGATCGCGAATATAATAAAATGACCGCCCCATTTCCGAGGCGGTCATTTTTTATTAAGCCTTGCTCAATGTGACGAAGACCATTGGCCTGCGTTTTGTTTCCTGATGCAGATAACTTTTGATGGTGTTGATGATGTCTTTCTCGCTGCTCATCCCGCCGCTGTTGACGGCTTGCATCACGCGTCTGCGAACCTCGGGCAGAAGATTTTCTGCTTCCTCCGAAGTGACAAAACCGCGCGTGAGAATTTCGGGGTCGTGCAGTAATTTGCCTGAATGTTTATCCAAACTAATATCGATCAGCAGAATGCCGTTACGGGCCAGTTGACCGCGTTCTTTCATAATGTCGTGATCAATATCGCCTATGGATTCGCCGTCAACAAATACATATCCGCCGGGGATTCGTTCGCCAAGTTGGATCTTGTTACCGACCAGCTCAACCACTTGTCCGTTTTCAACGACGATGATATTTTCTTCTTCCACGCCCACTTGCATTGCGAGTTTGGCATGCTGTTTTAACATTCGCAATTCACCGTGAATTGGCATGAAGTGTTTGGGGCGCACAAGATTGATAAGGAGTTTCTGTTCTTCCTGCGCGGCGTGTCCTGAAACATGGATGGGCGCAACTTTATCGTCGATCACGGTCGCGCCTCGGCGTAGGATGCGGTTGATGGTTTTGCCAATACTTTCTTCGTTGCCGGGAATGGGATGCGATGAAAGCACAATGGTATCGTTGGGCTTGAGATCAAATTGACGATTTGTACCCGCCGAAAGCCTGCCGACAATGGAGGATGGTTCGCCCTGTGAGCCGGTGCACATGATCACTACTTTATGATCCTGCATGTTCAAGGCTTGTTCGATCGGCACGATAAGTTCATCTGCTATTTCAAGATATTTTAGTTTGCGGGCAACCTTTACATTATCCACCATGCTGGGGCCGGCGATCGCCATTTTACGTCCACTTTTGATGGCGGCGTCTGCGACTTGTTGTACGCGAGAAATTAGCGAGGCAAATGTGGCTACGATAATGCGGCCTTTGGCTTCGGCGAATACTTTATCAAACGCGGGGCCGATGACGGCCTCGGACGGAGTCCAGCCGGGGCGTTCAGCGTTGGTTGAATCGGAGAGCAGCAGGTCAACTCCACGTGCGGCGAATTCTGCGAGTTTTGCGAAATCTGTCGGCCAGCCATCCACCGGCGTGTGGTCGAATTTGAAATCACTCATGTGAATAACCAAACCTGCAGGTGTGGTTATCGCAAGCGACACTGCATCTGGGATGGAGTGACTCACGTGGAAATATTCCACTTTGAATGGGCCGATGTTGGAAGATTCTCCAGCTTGAACAGTTTTGAACTGCGCTTTGTGCTGGGCGTTGTTTCTGAATAATTTACCCTCGATCAATCCACGTGTGAGCGGGGTGGCATAAATGGGCACATTGATCTGTTCAATAAAGTGCTGAATTGCGCCAATGTGATCTTCATGCCCGTGCGTGATGATCAACCCGCGTACACGATCTTTTCTCTTGGTTAGATACTCAAAATCGGGGATGATGTAATCGACCCCGAGCATGTCGTTGTGCGGGAACATAATTCCTGCGTCCACTACGATGATGTCGCCTCCAAATTCATAGGCCATCATGTTCTTTCCCACTTCGCCCAGGCCCCCGAGCGGGATAATTCTTAACTTGTTTTTCTTACTCATGTTTTTTTGTTTTCCTTTTATAACTTAAAAATATACTAAACCGCCATAGGCGGGTAAGGTCAATTTAGATACGCGGTACTTTTGTTTTCGGCATAAAAAAAGACCCCTGCCGACTTGCTCGCGAGGGGGTAAATCAGATCCGTGCCACATTGCGATTGTCCATAAACAAACTGCCGACAAATGCGACAGTGAAAGTCAACTTAAGTAAAGTGAGTATAGCAGGGCGGAGGTGATTTGTCAAAGCGGATATTTCCACAACCTTCGCCCTGCGGCCTAAATTATCTCGGCACCACGATTCCGTAGGGAGTGCCACCCGAAGCCATCAGCTGATTCCACTCATAGCGTTCCAGTTTGTTTGTGAATGGATTATAAAGTTTGACAGTCCCCTTGAACTCGTCGGGAATTACTTCTTCCAGTACAACCCAATGCAAAACTCCCGAGTTTTTGAGGTAGCCTGTTTGAGCATCGATCTGAACGCTGTAGATCACTCTGTTATCTTTCAAAATTTTCGCCATGCGACCGGGTGTAACCAGTATGCGCCCAGCCACACGATCAAGTAATGCCGCGCCGATTGTTTGCGATGGCAATGTATAGTCGAACAAGGATAGCATGATATCCAGATCTGCGGTATTTGTCCCGCGCGATCTCCAACTGGGAAAAACACGGGAAACAAATGATAGCTTCTTTTCTTTCAGCAAATTCAAAAAGTCGTTGATGTCTGCGTCCCAGCCCGCGCAATAAGATACGCTTAAATGTCCGCATAGATTGTATTGCACGTTCCCCATCCACATAACGTATTGTGCGGCATCGTTCGGATTTGGCGTGGCATTTAGTATCTTTATTGATCCTGTTGCAAACTCTTCGTGATAATCTTCAAGGTATCCGGCGTACACCCAGCCCTGTTTTGTTATCTCTGGGGAAGAGTGATAGATCACTTCGTAGAATTTTGCCGGCTGACCCTGATAGTCGGCAAAGATTTCATTGATCTTTTCAACTTTGGCATACATTGGCAGGGCTATGATCTGCGCTCCAGTCAGTGGAATTGTTCGCATTGGAGCCGAGTATACAATACACCACATTATATTTTCCATTATCTTCCTCCTTGATATACCATCTCGTTGACATTTCCATTGCTTATATCACGAAACTCTTCAGTGATTTTTTATCACAGCCAATATTATCTCATTATCAATAAAATTGACAATCCCGCTTAACTCCTGTAAACTTCCATAATGGACATAGATCTCGACCTTTACCGTCATGAAATACGAGTCTCATCCGACCCGCTTGTGCGACTCTCGGCGATTGATATTTCTCCCGAACGCCCCGAACGAACTTTTGTTTTCATCCACGGCTTTGGGGGACAGGCCATGCAATGGCGATATCAACTGCATAAATTCGCTTTGAAGAATCGCGTTATAGCATTTGATATGCGCGGGCATGGACTCTCCGACAAGCCATCTTCTGGCTATGATATGCCCCGCATCCAACTTGATCTGGAAACTGTTCTGAATCTATTGAAAGTAACTACGCCGATAATTTTGGTGGGACACTCCTTCGGCGGCGCCATCGCTACCGATTTCGCTGTCAATCATCCAGAGCGGGTTGAGCGCTTAATCATGATAGCGACTGCGGGCGAATTCAAATTAAATCCGCTTTTCAAAATTGGGCTCAACTTCCCGGTTTGGACTTTGCGTTTGATCGAACCACTGACACGTAAGTGGCTTTCCGGTCCGCCGCATGCCTTGAAACCTTTTTATCTTGATAATCTATCTCACTGGAGTGGATGGAAAAATTTCAACTCTTTGAAAGTGCCCACGCTGGTTATTCGCGGGCACCGCGATGCAGTGTTCGAGAGACCTCTCTTCGAAAAGGTGGCCGGATCCATTCCCGGCGCTGAAGAGGAAGATATCGGGGTATCAGGTCACATGGTTATGTTGGAACGCCGCGAAGCGGTCAATCGAGCGATCACACGATTTCTCGGAGGAGAATCCAAGAAATCGTGGCGTGATGATTCAGTTGTAGCATCAACAGCAGATCGTGAGGAGTTGCCCGCCGAACGTCCATGGCTGAAGCATTACGAAGAAGGCGTGCCCTATACCATCGGCGTTCCGCGTATTCCTTTGCAGCACCTTTTGCGTTCTGCGGTGCGGAGATACCCAGAGCGCGCGGCGATTTACTTTGAAGGCACACAGCTTTCCTATCGAAAATTGAATCATGAAGCCAACCGTTTTGCCAACGCGTTAACTGAGCTGGGAATTGGCAGAGGCGCGCGCGTGGTTTTATATCTGCCGAATATTCCACAAACCGTGATCGCGTTTTATGGGGTGCTCAAAGCGGGCGCAGTCGCTGTGTTCACACCGCCCATGACAGATGCTGACGAATTAACGCGCCAGGTAAAAGAAGTGGATGCGCGTGCGCTGGTCACTTTGAATTTATGGTCAGGCATGGCTGGGCAGGTGCAAGCTAATAGTGGATTGCCCCTCATCGTTTTAACTGACGCGGGTGAATATCTTTCACTCCCGAAAAAATTGATCTCACGCTGGCGTAATCGTGGACTGAATGTGCCGGGCGCAATGAGATTCCGCCGTTGGATTTCCGGTCAAAGTGATCAATCTCCGACTGTTGAAATTGATCCTGAATATCTGGCTGTGATTCAATTTACAGGAGGCACAACTGGCGAAGCAAAAGGCGTCATGTTGTCACACCGCAATCTGGTGGCGAACGCATTGCAGACCCGTCATTGGATGCCAAAGGCAGAGGAAGGCAAGGAACGTTTTCTGTGCGCCATACCTTTCTCACATAGTTATGGACTTACCACATCTTTAAATGTGCCCGTTTCACTTGGCGCATCCTTGATCTTGAAAGCGCAATTCCAAACTCGAGATATTCTTAAGACAATAAAAAAATATAAACCAACCATCTTCTCCGGTGTGCCGAATATGTACAACGCCATCAGCAGTTTTAAAGGCGTGCGCAAGTATGGGATCAATTCGATTAAGGCATGTATCAGCGGGTCTGCGCCTTTGCATGTGGAAGTGCAGGAAGCATTTGAAAAGCTCACCAAAGGGAAATTGGTTGAAGGATATGGATTAACCGAGGCCTCGCCGGTGACACACGCGAATCCATTGGGCGGGAATCGCAAGGTCGGCAGCATTGGTATCCCTTTGCCATCCACGCAAGCCGCAGTTGTTGGCCTCGCGCGCGGGCACAAGGAAGTGAAACCAGGCCAGATCGGCGAGTTGGCGATCCGTGGTCCGCAGGTAATGATGGGTTATTGGAAAAATGAAGAAGCCACACGCGCCGTTCTCATGGACGATGGCTGGCTGCTAACCGGCGACGTGGCACAAATGGATGAAGACGGATATTTCCGCATCATCGCGCGCAAAGCCGACATGTGGTATCCCGATAAACCGGGCAAGCCCGCCTTCCCGCGCGATGTCGAAGAAGTGATATATGAAATCCCACAAGTAAAAGAAGTGGTGGTCGTGGCAGTGGCGGGAAAGCCATTTGCGTTCGTGATCGCAGGGCGCGAACGCCCAACCCCTGAAGCCGTTATCGCATATTGCAGGCGCCGACTGCCCCCACAACTTGTCCCGCGTTTTGTGATTTTTATGGAAGATTTTCCGCGTACATTTATCGGCAAGGTGTTAAGAAGAGAACTTGCAAAACGATATGGAAAACAAATCGCAGGGGAATAATTAAGGATAAAAAATAAATAATGAAGATTGATATAACTTCAAAAAGCGGGGTTATTGAAAACGATCGCGCGAAGCATGTAAATTATATTCAACAAGGCCACGGCGCACCTGTCATCCTTGCTCATGGATTGGCCGCCTCCCTGCATGATTGGGATGAACTCCTGCCTGAACTTGATTCTGCGGGTTATACGGGGTACGCGCTCGACCTGCTGGGTCATGGTGAAAGTTATAAACCAGCCGACCATGCTGAATTTACATTCGATGCGGTCTTCGATCATTTCTCTGAATGGATCGATTCGCTTCCTAACTCAGCGCCAATGATCCTGGTCGGACATTCTTTGGGCGGGGGAATCGTTTTGCAATATGCGCTGCGGTATCCAGAACGTGTGCGCGCGCTTGTCCTGGTGAATCCATTTTATGACATTCAACAACTTTCACCGATCATGCGTTTCGTTTATCGTAATCAACTTTTAAATACCAGGCTGATCAAGCTCACGCCATATTGGATCTTTCGTGTTTTGGTGGATATAACCAGCGTTAACTACCATGCTGGTCATCGTGAGCCGCACGTATTGCCTGAGCATATTCGACATCAAACCGCGTTGGATTTTTCACGCGGGTCTTCTGGAATTTATAACATCCCATATACGCTTCCTTATTTGACCTCAGATCTGGCCCGCATTCAACAGCCGACTCTGCTCCTTTGGGGCAGTCGTGATCAAACGCTCGCGCCGGAGTCATTTCCACGCATTGAAAATTTACTCCCGAATATTGTGACTTCCCATGTCATTCGCATCTGCGGGCATGTGCCGCACCAATGTCATCCTGAAAAATTTAATCCGCTGGTGATGAAATTTATAAATGATTTATAGGCCGCGCCTGATGCGTGCCCGATATGAATGGGGGAAGAGGATTTTTTTCGAGGCAGATTCAACTTCCAGTTAAGTAAGGCACTTGCGCATCGTCAAGATATTTATTCGGGAGCGCGGGGGTATCCAAATGACTATTGACAATTTATGCAGATGCGATTCAGCTTTAAATTTCCAATCTTAATAAATTCGTTGAGTCAGTATTCATCGTGTACAATGCCGAACACATTAGCCATATGTACGGGGATGCAGTGCCGTAACGCCCATATATGGCTATAACATTTGTTCTAATTTGGAGTAATTTTTATGCGTTGCCCTTATTGTAAACACCATGATTCAAAGGTGCTGGATACTTCCCACGATAGTCACGGCGGGATTCGGCGTCGCCGCGAGTGCTTGAAATGCAGGCAGCGTTTTAGCAGTTACGAACGTCCGATACTGGCGACGCCGCTTCTCATTAAACAGGATGGCGCGCGCGAGGAATTTGACCGTGAGAAGCTGGCGCGCGGTATTCGTATTTCTTGCGCCAAACGCCCCGTTTCTGCGGCGGATATTGAGCGCATGATCGGACATGTGGAGACATCACTGCAAAAACTCGGCAAATCGGAAGTTTCTTCGCGCGTGGTCGGTGACCTGGTGATGGCGACGCTCAAAGAGGCTGACCAGATCGCTTATATTCGTTATGCCATTGTGTATCTCGGGCTGGATGATCTACAGTCCATTCGCACGGAAATAGATCAACTTCTCGAAGATTAATTTCAGGCAAGGTTGCTTCCGTTGTTGGCGGAGGGCATTTTGCCTGTTTTGTTCTAATCACCAAATTTTATTAGGAGAGTATCGTATGGTCGCAAAAAATGTTGAAGTCAAATCGAATAATGGATTACTGCCCACGCCGTCCATGCCCAAAGGATTGCCAAAGGCGCAATTAACGGATAACGCGCGTCAGGTTTTGATGAAGCGTTACGTCCGCCGCGGCGATGACGGCAAACCCGCCGAGAACGTGGAGGAAATGTTTTGGCGTGTTGCGTATCATGTTGCAAAAGTTGAACAAGAATGGGGCGCTGACATAGAGAAGCGCGCCGTTGAGTATTACCATTTATTAAGTAGCAAGAAATTTTTCCCGAACTCTCCCACATTTACTGGCGCAGGCACTCCACTTGGGCAGTTGGCCGCCTGCTTCGTACTTCCGATTACCGATGACATGGGCCGCGATGCCGGAGGCATCTTCCAAACTTTACGCGACGCCGCCTTAATCCAGCAGACCGGCGGCGGAAACGGTTTCTCGTTTTCAAGATTGCGTCCGCATGGTTCGATGGTCCTCACCTCCGCGGGACAGGCAACTGGCCCGGTTGGTTTCTTAAAAGTATACGATCAGGCCTTTGGTGAGATCGCTCAAGGCGGTTGTCTTCTGCCAGATACGTTGGTGTTTACAAACAAAGGTCTCCTACGTCTTGATGAAATTGTGAATACGGATGTTCAGGGATGGCAGGAACATGATCTATCTGTACCGACGGATACGGGTGTGAAAGACTCGCCGCGCGGTTTTAATAATGGTATTGCGGATGTTTTGCGCGTGCATACCCGAGAGGGTTTAAGTATTGCAGGTACGCCGAATCATAAAGTAAAGGCGATGACCGAGAATGGTCCGCAGTGGAAAGAACTTCAGGATTTGGCGCAAGGTGATTGGATCATAATGCGCCTCGGCGAACAAACAGGCAAAATACAAGTGTTAAATAAACCGACACAGAAACATGGAAATCAGGTCATGCCTGAACTCCCCTCTATTTTGGATGAAGAATTTGCTTTCTTCCTCGGTTATTTGGCTGGCGATGGATTTATGGCGAAGGGTGAAGATGACCATCGTGTGGGAGTCAGTGTGGCTCATTCATCCTATTTGATGGAAGAAATGCCCCTCTTGCTCGAACGTCTCTTCAGCGTCAATGTTCAGAAAATGCAAAAGTCGAATGATCGTTCTGTGACGTTTGTGATGGACAACCGCGCGATCAAGGAATTTTTGGTGTTGAACGGCTTGAAGAAACAAGGCAGCCGTGATGTAACTGTCCCGCGTATGATTCGTCAGTCTCCGCAAAATATTGTAGGCGCGTATCTGCGAGGCTTATTTGAAGCGGATGGTACTTTAACATATGGTTATCCCAATCTTGGAACATCCTCTGCGCGTTTGGCACGTGAAGTTTCCACTTTATTAATTGGAATCGGTTGCCCCGTTCAAATGCGAACGACTTCTGCTGGATTGGATCGTTATGGTGATTCGGATACATACCATGTAAAGATCACCTCAACAGTTGGTTTGCAGGTCTGGCGGGAGAAGATCGGTTGCGACCAACGTTCGCGCTTTGTCTCTGCTTATTCATGGGAAAGCGATCAGCGCCGCGAGAGTTCCTATGTTTTACCAAACCCTGCCTATTGGCTGCAACCTGTTTTGGATGCGATCACAGTTGGGCAAATTGATGACAGAGGGCGTGGCAGGAATATTAACTTCCGCAGTACCGAGCCGCATTTGCGTCGTCAGGTTTTGCGTTATATGCGCGATGATAGAAATTTGACTCGTTCTGGATATGATTTGCTAAAATCTGAACATCCTGATGTTTTCGAAAATGCGCCTTCTGCAGAAGGGTACTGGTTCGTGGAAGTTCGCGGCGTGGAAGAAGCGGGCAGATCACTTACACTCGATTTGGAAGTTGCTGATAATCACACTTATCTTGCTTATGGCATGGTGACCCATAACACCCGGCGCGGAGCAAATATGGCGGTCTTGCGCGTCGATCATCCAGATGTGGAAGAATTCATCACCTGTAAGATCAACGAGAATCAAATTACCAACTTTAATATTTCCGTTGGAATTACCGACGCTTTCATGCGCGCGGTCAAGAATAATGAAGAATGGCCTTTGCGGTTCCCTGATCTAAAAGAAATGAAGCAAAAGAGATTTAGCGGCACGCTCGAGCAAGCCGAAGCGGCCGGGATCACGATTAATACCTACAAGACGATCAACGCTCGTGAGTTGTTTAATAAAATTGTAAAACAGGCGCATCATAACGGTGAGCCTGGCATGTTATTTTTAGATGCCGCCAATCGCGGCAACCCTGTCCCGCATTTGTATCCGCTTGAAGCGACAAATCCATGTGTAACTGGTGATACTTTAATTTACACGGACCGAGGTTTGCGCCGTGCCGATGAACTTGCAGTTGATGGTCAGGAAATTAATGTAACCTCAGATGCTCGTTTTGGTACTGATACTTTCCTTCCTGCCACACACGTTTTCCAAACTGGTACAAAACCAGTAGTTCGCTTGATGACTCGTGAAGGGTATGAATTGCGCCTCACAGAAGATCATCGTGTCATGACCTCCCGCGGTTGGGTGGAAGCTGGAAAATTGCAGTCAGGCGACCGCGTTCATATCTTAAATCGAAAAGGTGGTTTTGGTGAAAAAGGCACACTCGAAGAAGGACGAGTGCTTGGATGGCTGGTTGGCGATGGTACAGTAAATGTTGTGCGCGCTGTCCTTTCGTTCTTTGGAGATGAAAAACAGGAACTTGCCCCGGCTTTTGCTGAGATGGTGACAAATCTTGTTGAGAAACCTGGGCAGCATCGTGACTATCCTGTGGGCGTTGTGCATGTTGATGATAGAGATGAGGCGCGGGTAGCCTCTGACCGTTTACGTGACTGGGTCGCTCAATATGGAATTACTGAAAAAAGCAAACATTTCGTTCCCTTCGCTGTGTTCGCAGGTAGTGAGGGCATTCAACGCGGCTTCCTGCAAGCTTTGTTTACTGCTGATGGACAAGTAAATGATGGCGGCGAAAAAGGTTGTTCAGTGCGCCTTTCATCAAGCCATTTGATATTACTAAAAGATGTGCAGCGCTTGTTATTGAATTTTGGAATAGCAAGCCGTATCTATGAAAACCGCCGCTTGGGTGGTTTGCGCCCAATGCCTGATGGAAAAGGTGGAACGAAGGATTACTTCCATTTGCCACAACATGATCTCGCGGTCAGCAAGACTAATTTAATTCGTTTCGCAAATGAAATTGGTTTCTTAACTGAAGCCAAACAGACAAAATTAGCAGACTATCTCAGTCGCATGATTCGCGGCCCGTATGGAGAACCTTTCCTCGCGACTATTCAAGCAATCGAACCTGATGGAGTTGAGCCAGTTTACGATCTTCATCAGCCCGATACACATTCATTTATTGCGAACGGCTTCGTGGTTCATAATTGCGGTGAGCAATGGTTAGGACCATACGAAAACTGCTGTCTTGGTTCCATCAATCTCAATGAACATTGCGGACCTAATGGCAGCGTCGATTGGGAAACTCTGCGTCGATCAGTTGTGACTTCTACGCGTTTCCTCGATGATGTGGTGGAAGCTAACGCGTATGTGCCCGCCGTTCCTCAATTGACAGAAGCCGCGCATAAAGCCCGCCGCATCGGCCTCGGCATTATGGGACTCGCCGACCTGATGTATCACGTGGGCGTGCGCTACGGCTCGCAGGAAGGTCAGGAGTTTGGCGCGCAGATCATGGAATTCGTCCGTTATCATGCAATGAAAACCAGTGTTGAACTCGCCGAAGAACGCGGACCATTCCCCGCCATCGAAGGCTCGATCTATGACATGGATGATATGAAATGGGAAGCTCCCAAAGCGCTGATGAGTTATCAGAATAACTGGAGCATGCCCGAGGTTAAATGGGATTCGATCGTCAGCGGAATAAAAAATCATGGGATCAGAAATGCCGCGCAAACCACAGTCGCCCCAACTGGAACCATCGCGACTGTCGCAGGTTGTGAAGGTTATGGATGTGAACCTGTCTTCGCGCTCGCCTATATCCGACACGTCAACGATAATGGCAAGGATCTAAAACTGACATATGCCAGCCCGCGCTTCGATGAGGCGCTCAAGAAACTTGGACTCGGTGAAGAGAAACGTCAGGAAATTGTCGAGCAGGTCATGAACGAAGGCTCGTGCCAGAACATCAAGGAAATTCCGCAGGCCGTGCGCGATACCTTCGTGGTTTCCGCCGACATCACCGCCGATGAACACGTCCGCACGCAAGCCGCTCTGCAATCCTTCGTGGATAACTCGCTTTCGAAAACTGTCAATTTCCACGAGAACGCCACCGAGGAAGATGTTGCCAAGGTATATATGATGGCCTGGGAACTTGGCTGCAAGGGGATTACCGTGTACGTGACTGGTTCACGCGATATCGTTGTGCTGGAAACCAAAGCTACTGCGGATAAGAAAGCACCACAACCCGCGCTGGAAGTTGCTCCTGCGGAGACTTTGTGGCACGGGACAAAGAAGCCGCGTCCCCGTTCATTAACTGGACGCACATTCACCGTTGAGACTCCTGTCGGCAAGGCTTTCATCACCATCAACGAAAATGGCGGCGAACAACCTTTTGAAGCATTTATCAATACCGCCAAGGCAGGCTCTGAAATAGCGGCGGTCTCCGAAGCGATCGGGCGACTGGTGTCCTACATCCTGCGCATGGCTTCGCCTATTGCGCCACTCGATCGAATGCGCGAAATCGTGCGCCAGCTCAGCGGCATCGGCGGCGGACGTTCCCTGGGTTTTGGAATCAATCGTGTACGCTCCCTGCCCGATGGCATTGGCCAGGTATTGGATCAATATCTGCGCGAAAAAGACGGCTCGCTCGTGGAAGAAGTTAAATCAAATGGAAATGGGCATCACGACGCTCCCATGCACAGCCCCATGAAGATCGGTGACATCTGTCCCGAGTGTGGAGAAGCGGCAGTGGTCAATGAGGAAGGCTGCCGCAAGTGCTATGCTTGCGGGTTTTCGGAATGTTAGAAATGAAAGAAACCTCGGAGGTCTTAAAGACCTCCGAGGTTTTAGCAGGCTAATTCCCGTCAACAGAAAAAAGGATAACCCATGAAAAAATTTCTAGTCAAACCTGAAAGCAAAGTAAAACTCTCAAAATGGGATCCAAACGATACCGGCGATTTCAAAGACGGCAAAGAAGCAGGGCTGGCCAGGCTTGAAAAACTGAATGGCAAACTCGAAACCTTGCAGGAATTGTTGTTTGCCGAACATAAGCACAAGCTGTTGATCGTATTGCAAGCCATGGATGCCGGCGGAAAGGACGGTACGATTCGCCGCGTGTTTAACAGCGTCAATCCTGCGGGCGTGCGCGTGGCAAGTTTCAAAGCACCCACACCTGAAGAACTCGATCATGATTTTTTATGGCGCATCCACAAGGAAGTGCCAGCCAATGGAGAAATGGTCATCTTTAACCGCAGTCATTATGAGGATGTGCTTGTCGTGCGCGTGCACAACTACATCCAGCCTGAGGTGTGGGGCAAACGCTTCGAACAGATCAACGAATTTGAGCGCACGCTCGCTGAAAATGGAACCACGATCTTGAAGTTCTACCTGCACATTGACCTGGACGAACAAAAGGAAAGATTACAAGCCCGGCTGGACGACACCAGCAAGCATTGGAAATTCCGCATTGGTGATCTGGATGAGCGCAAACTGTGGCCTGATTACATGCAAGCCTTTGAAGACGTGCTGAGCAAAACCAGCACAGACTATGCTCCCTGGTATATAGTCCCAGCCAACCGCAAATGGTTCCGCGATCTGCTGATCTCCACCGTCCTGGTCGATACGCTTGAAGGATTGAAAATGAAATATCCTGAATCTGAAGAAAACCTTGATGGAGTTGTGATCGAGTAAAGTGTGACCGTTCGTCTTCTCCCCAAAAGTAGTAATTGTTTTTCCACCGTTTCTATACTGATAGAGATATCATAGGGGATTCCCATATCTTCGAAAGGATGAAAACATCATTAATAAAATTTCTCATGTACTCGGAGCTATCTTTGCTGTTGGGGTTCTGTCTCTTGGCTGCGGGTTGACCAATCTGGCGCACGATGTTTTTGAAAGGATACCCACGCCGCTAGAATTGTATGTATCCACTGCTGGGAATGATGCGAACGACTGTCTGAGCGTCGACACGGCCTGCCTTACGCTTCGCGCCGCGCTGGAAAAGGCCACGCTTGGCAGTACCATCCATATCGGTCCTGGAGAATTTCCAGTGGAGCTTGGGCTTATCCTGAAAAGTATTACCTTAATCGGCGCCGGGTCAGACCAGACTGTGCTCCGGGCAGCCGCAGCTGCTGGATCTTATTCTTCGGACGATGCAGTTTTTTTAGTCGAAGGGCAGAATCCTGTTGCTATTCGTGAACTGGAGATTTCGGGTATCCGCGATAGCAGCGCGCTGGTTGGGCTCAACGTGGATGGGGGATCGAATCTCTCACTTGAAAATTGCCGCGTCACGCAGACCAAGATCGGGGTCTTGATTCAAACAGCGGGTTTGGTCACGATCAGCAATTGTATGATTGCGCAGAACACAGTTGGGGTCCAGATTGGTGGATATACCGCCCATTTCCTTAAATATTATGGCGACAACAGTAAACCCAGCCAGTATCATGGCTCTGCCGTGATCAGCAACAACAGCATAATCGCCGAGAATATAACTGGGATCTCGAATGATGGAGTTCTTTCCCTGGACAATGTAACTTTCGAGCAGAATTCAAATGCCTTGTATAACAAGGGCTATGCCACTGTTGCAGGAAGTACATTTGGCAACAACGGCTTGGGAGGTGACGGGAACGCAACCATCACAAATTCAGGGGAGATGACCATCAGTAATAGCAGCCTCTCAAATAATTATCCCGTAGCTATACTCAATAATGTAGAACCTTATTTAATAAGTGCATTCGACGAGACGTATAGCCCGTCTGATCGGCGTGCTGATCTACGCATTTCAAATGTGGAAATTTTCGATAACGATGGCAACTTGCACACCCCGTGCGCTATCGTTAATGCGCGAGGTCGGCTCCTAATCTATGAAACCAATATAGTGCACAACCAGTGTAAAGGGCTCGATTTGTATAAAGGCAAAGTGGAAATCTTTAAGTCTTCCATTGTTAATAACATGTATGGAGGATTAGAGGCGCGTGGAGAATCTTCTGTCTATCTGGAAAATACAACAATCAGCAATAACTACGGTGTTAATGCCATCGAAGTTGACGATACCGCAGCCCTTAAACTTGTTAATGTCACGGTGGCTTATAATCACGGGGTTGGTATTCATTTAGCAAGTCCTGGCGCGCATCTGGATATTTGGGATTCCGTGGTTGCCCTAAACCTTGGCGTATTCCAATGCATTGGCGGAGTTGTAGACCATAGACCTGCCCATTCATCAAACTATTTCGTTTGCAACGATACTTGGAATGCAACCACACTTGGCCTTGGCCCGCTTACCGAGGAATCAAGGACGTGGGTCCATCCTCTCCTGCCGGGCAGTCCACTAATCGATAGTGGTGTACCAGAACATGGCTGCTTGACCAGCGACCAACGCGGTTCCTCGCGCCCAAACGGTTCGAACTGTGATGTTGGGGCGTATGAAAGTGATCGTTCCACGGCCATTGCTCCCCTGGAATTTGTCACACCCTCCGGCGGAGCTACCGGGGTCGTTCCGCTGTATACCGACACGCCGGCTCCCACGCCCACTCTAATATATACCGATACGCCACAGGCTCCCATTCCCATCATCCTCACCTTCGCAAAAAATGCCTTCTGCCGCAAAGGACCCGGTTCCTTGTATCGTGATATCTCAAGTTTTAATCAGGGAGACACCGCACAGGCCGATGGCCGCAATGACACCGATCCACGCTGGTGGTGGGTGCAGATCCCGAATAACACTGCGCATTGCTGGGTATCCCATGTCACCGTGGATCCAAATGACCTTGCCGAAAACCTGCCGATCCAGCCCGTAGCCTTACAGCTGCCGGCCGCACCTTCCAGTTTTACGATCTCCAAACGGGCATGCTCGGCGAACGGATATTCCCTCCAGTTGGCATGGTCAAAATCGGGCGACGCAGATGGTTATACTTTATATTTGAACGGTCAACAGCTAGCCACCTTCAAAGCGAATCAGACCACATATCAGGAAAAGCCTCCTCTCGATAAATCCCTTCATTATGAATTGGAAGCGTTCAATAAAAGCGGATTTTCTTCACGGTTGGTGGTTGAAGATCATTGTCCATGATAGGTAGAGCCTTGACTTTAGGGTTATAACTGAAAGCGAGAGATAGTCTCCTTCATCAGCTCTGTTCCGAGTGCGACGAATGAAAAAAAAGAGTGACAGTTACCCGAGAGGTGACTGTCACTCTTGCATTATGAATATTCGCGCGGATGGTCTAAAGTTTTCCGAATGCCACGCCTTTATAGTCCCAGCCGCAGGCGGTCACTGCCTCCTGGATCGGCTTCTTGATCTCACTGGTGCTGAAGCGATAGTTGTAGACTACGCCAGGTTTTAATTCTTCGGTAAACGCATACGCCGCGCCAAACTCCACCGAAGTCATCTGCCCCTGAAATTTTGAAACTGCCATCGAAAGCGATGGCACGCCCGCGCGCCACTCCACTGTAAATTCCTCATCCTTGCCGCGTACCTGATTTTTAGCCGCATCAAACTTCAGGTAGATGCGGAAGACCTTCGTCAGATTTGCCTTCGCGAAGAGTTCGTACCACTTCGCATCCACGATCTTCCACTCGGCGATCAAGTCTACTTTTTGAGAGCTACCGTCAATGATCTGATAAGGGGCGGTTTCACGGTTGAGAGTCAGCAAACGCTGGCGGACTTCATCCACTGAAAGCACGGGTGTATTTTTATCTGATTTCTTGCCAAAGCCAAAGAGTCCCATTTTTTTCTCCTTTTTACATATAATGTTGGGTTTGAGAAATTTATTATACGACCGATTGGATTATGATTGCACGACCACGAAAAGGAAATCAACATGCCAACCAGTATTGACCCTGAACCCGCCGAAAACGAATTTGAATGTGCGAATTGTGGAGCTTACTTCCACTACGAGCTGACGCGCTGCCCCAACTGTGGAGTCAACTTGTATGAGCCAGAGGATGAGTCAGAGAAGTCAAGTCCGCGCACGGATGGAGTGTTCAGCAAACTCAAAGATATCTTTCACAGAGTTTTTAACAAACCTTATTCCGCTGATGATATCTTTGGAGATGCTTTGAACGCATCCATTTTATATAATGATCTGCTCCAAAAAATTGGCGGAGACCGCGCCGTTGTTGACCGCCTGATCGAATTCGAGCGTGTACGCGCGCCGCAATCCACACGGCGGGCGTGGATTCAGTCAGCGAGTCAACGCTGGGAACGGGATAACCGGGTGGATGATAAGGTATAGGCGCAAAAAAAGACCTCGGAGGTTTCAAAAAACCCCGAGGTCTTTTTGATTACACTACCCGGGCAGTTTGACTAATCTTCGGGCAATAAAAAGATAACCTCCGCGCCAGACCAATAAACCAAGTGTATTCATCCCGCCAAGGACAAGGACAAAGAGAGGCAGTGCTGCGCCATGCAAAAAAAATGCCCGCAGAATAACAGCCAGCGGCGCGGTAAAAAGCATTGCGAATAAGATTCTCCAGAGCAACTTGGGATTTGAAGTCACATGCTCATCGAACAAGCCAAACCACGGCGCGCTCAGGAACCATGCAACCGAGAGCGGGATAAATGTTGTCCCCATGCGCAAAATGAAGGATGAACCAACTTCGCCGTGAGTTGCGAATCCGATGATGGTTAGAACGGCAATCGAGATCATATCGCCGATGATAAGGGTTGTCTTTTTTATGATCATATTCTTAATCTCTGCGGCCCTTTGTAACAATGCGAATCGGCGTCCCTAAAAATGGATGTTCTGCGCGGATCTGATTTTCGAGGTAGCGTATATAAGTGAAATGCATCAACTTCGGGTCGCTGACATAGATCATAAAAGTCGGCGGGTCCGAACGGACTTGTGTGCCGTAGAACATCTTGAGCGCGCGCCCCGCATGAGTTGGGTGTGGATGCGCATCCTGCGCCTTGTGAATGATCTCATTCAGCGTGGAGGTAGTCAGGCGCGCAAGACGTTCTTCCTGTACTTGCAGAGCCATTGGCATGACCTGGTCCAGTCGTTGACCGGTCTTGGCCGAGATAAACAGGATCGGCACATAATCCATAAAATTTAATTCCCGCTTGATCTTAGCGGTGTATTCTTCCATGGTCTCGTTATTTTTTTCGATCGCATCCCATTTGTTGACTAACACAACACAGGATTTCCATTCGTCAAGAATATAGCCTGCGATATGTGTATCCTGTGCGGTGATGCCTGTGGTCGCGTCGATCATCAGCAACGCCACATCCGCGCGCTCAATGGATTTAAATGCGCGCAGCACGCTGTACTGTTCCACGCCATGATCGATCTTTCCTCGTTTACGGATGCCGGCTGTGTCAATCAATGTGACATCCAGTCCGCCGAATTCGATTTTGGTATCAATCGAATCGCGCGTTGTCCCAGCGATGGGACTGACGATCACACGTTCCTCGCCGACTAATTTATTTAATAAACTGGATTTGCCCGCATTGGGTTTTCCCACGATTGCGATCTTGATGCTGTCATCTTCCTCTTCCACTTCTGACGGTGGGAAGGATGCCACCAGCGCGTCGAGAATATCCCCAGTGCTCGTTCCATGAATCGCGGAAATGGCGAACGGATCGCCTAGTCCCAACTCATAGAATTCAGCGGCCTGGTCGCGTCGTTCTCTTGATTCACATTTATTCACCACTACAAAGATCGGCGGCCAGTAAGTACCATTAGCTAATTTTTTTTGCGAGCGGCGCAGGATCTCTGCCACTTCGCGGTCTGGCGCTGTGATGCCTGATTCACCATCGTTGATGAACAAGACTGCGTCCGCTTCCTGAATGGCGATCTGAGCCTGCTTGCGAATATCATCAATGAAGTCGGCCGAGCCAATCGAAAGCGGAGTTTTTCCGCCATGAGTTGGGTCAATGCCGCCGGTATCAATGATGCTAAATTTTCTGCCGTTCCATTCAGCTTCGCCAAACATGCGGTCACGGGTGGTGCCGGCAACATCATCTACAATGGCTAGACGTTCGCCTGCGAAACGGTTGAACAAAGTGGATTTACCAACATTCGGTCGGCCTACAAGAGCTACGATTGGTTTCATTTTATTTAGATTTCCAATTTACATTTAGTGGTCGAGCAGCCCTGAATGTTTTTGAGGGGCGTACTGGAACACGGTTAACGATCAGGGCGTTGGCGTTACAGTGATTGTAGAGACGCCGCTGGGAGAGATCACAACTTCTATTGTATTCGGTAATATAGATTCTACGACAACATTTGATATGAGAATTTCAACTCGTGGCACGATCTGATGTGTGCCGATTCCCAACTCGCTCAGGTCAACGGTCACACGGATATCCTGACGGGTAAGTGTATCCAGCAGCGGCAGGGGGCCAGAGACGATCACATCCACTGTGGTGGGGGAAACTTGCGCCGTGAATCCACTGCCGATTCCGACGATTTCCACTCTCATACCAGCCAGAGTAATACTGCTTTCAATCGGGGAAACCCCGGCCTGTATCAGTACAGTTTGTTCGCCAACGATCGAAATACCCGCAGGCAAATTTAACTCAAGCCGCGTGATTATATCCTCTTGTGCGTTCTGCAGATCCAATGGTTGGGTTTCAATTACGCCGGGCAGGGCTTTCACAAGCAGTGGGTCTTTCGCAAAAACCGTCACGATCGGCGGAAAAACGGAAATATCTGTCAGCCGGTATCCGCTTGCCGGGCGTCCCGTTACGATCACTTTGACAGCTACATCACGATACCCACCTTGCTGGCTGACAGGCAAAATGACGTGAATGGATTCTGGCGACACAGTCACTCCATCCACTTTTTGTCCGTTTTCATCGAGGACTTCGATTGGTAACGTCTGATCGATATTCTCGCGGATGCCGCTTAAATTGACAGAGACTCGTGCCCGCGTCACTTTCTGGACCTGAGACTGGGCGCCGGCAACGATGATCTTTAATGGTTCGATGGTTGCTTCGCCCGCCTGATATCCAATGGCCGTTTCCCCTGACATGCTCAGATCCACGTTCAAAGTTTGAGTGGCAAGAGATTCCAAGGTGAAAATAATTGTATGTGGAGCAACGGTCACGATCTGCACTGGGCGCGCATCCACTTGTATTTGCAGGTTCAGGCTATGATTACCGGAACTTAGCCCTGAAAGATCCAGAATGGCGCGTACGATCTGCGGGTCTGCTTCGATCATATTCCAGATGGAATGCGGCGCGCGCAAAGTAACTTCTGCTTCTGTGGGAATATCGCTATTCAATATGAGGCTTGGATCCTGGCCGACGATCTGTATAGGCACAGGGGATGCCAGTGCGCGTGTTTCGTCCGGGTCTGCTGATGTGACCGCGGAGATCCAGACCGCCATCGCCAGCGCGAATGCCCATAGGAACGTGCGAAAATTAGCAGAGATCCAACGAAACATTATTTATCTTCTTTGCGGGGGAATAAACCCGGGAATATTCTTTCAAAAAAATTGGGATCACGCGTTTTTCCATTCGGGCGAAAGAATGCGGTCAATATATTCTCCAGCCGATCAGGGTCAAGGCGGCGTAAAATTCTGCCCGCGTGTGCGATCGAGATGCCCCCGGTTTCCTCCGAAACAACCAACGCGATCGCATCGCTTGTTTCGGAGGTGCCCAATGCGGCGCGGTGACGTAACCCCATCTGCCGTTCAGGGGTGCGGTTTAGAATTCCACTGGCAGAGAGTGGAAGCACACAGGCCGCCGCGATGATCTGCCCTCCGACGACGATGACTCCGCCATCATGCAGGGGAGTATTCGGGTAAAAGATCTGTAACAATAATTCAGGGGTTATGCGTGCGTTCATCTGCACACCGGTTTGGATAAATTCATCCAGATTGTCCAACCGTTGAAGAATGATCAAGGCTCCGTGCTGACGGGCGGATAATCTGGCTGCTGCGCTCACGACTGCGTGGATGGTCTGTTCAAGGGCCACGTCTGCTGTTTTAACAGTACCAGGCCAAACGGCCCCGGCCCGACCGAGGCGTTCCAATGTCCGCCGAATTTCTGGAGCAAAGATCACCGGAATCGAAAGCAATAAAGCCGGCAGTGAGCTTCGGGCAAACCACGAGAAAGCGGGGAGTTCCACAAGGCTTGTAAGCAGAATGATTCCCACAACAAGCAGGATCATGCCGCGCAACAAGGCCATCGCTTGTGTGTCGCGCAGAGAGTAGAGCAATCCGAAAAAGATCAGTGTGACAAGCAGAATATCAAATACGCTTAGCCAGCTGATGCGTTGAAAAATGAAGAAAAGGTTATTGAGAAATTCAGTCACGGTTTAGGGTGGCAGGGTTCAGGGATTGGTAATCAGGGAAGGATGAATCCTAATTACCTGATACCTTATATCTGATCCCTAAATGGGGCGCAGGACACGTTCCTGACGCAATTGTTTGAATAGAAGGGTGCTTCCTTTAATCATGGATTCGGTTGCCGCATCCTTCCAGGCTTGCACGCCTAGTGTTTCAGGAGTGCGTCTTTCATAGCCGAGATTTTTCCAGAGTGGTTCCTGTACTGTAAGTTTATTCGCGACAAAAATTAGCGAGGCTTCGCTTTGCAGTTCGCCTGAGGCGCGTTCAACTTCTTTGATCAAAGTCTCGAACGCTTTTTGCTGATTCAAATTTTCTTCGAGGAAAATATCTGTGGTACGGGTGACAAGGTTTTCCACTTGCCAGCTCGCGAGACCGACCAATTTCCCGTCAATTTGAAGAAGCATGTAAGCTTTGTCGCCGAAATCTTCCATTACATTTTCGGATGTCATTACGCGCTTTCCCTTGCTTAAGCGCGTAATAAATTCCGCGATGGCTTTTGAATTTTTTGGCTTGCCGCGTTTTGCCGAAAAATCCCCGGTTATGGCAGTTGGTTTTTTGCTAATGGTTTCAGTATCGGCATCGCTTGCTCCGGGCACAACTTCCTTCCAGGCCGCGTTGACCTGCTTCCACAGTGAATCATAGGAGCCGGTGTTTGTGATGATGATGTTTGCAATGGCAACTTTGGCGCTCTGCGCAGATTGCATGTTGATTCTTTCCATTGCACGTTCGCGCGTAAATCCGCGTTTGCGGATCAACCTTTCCACTTGGACTTCCTGAGGGGCATTTGTGACCCAGATTGAATCGCATACTTTGCGCAGATCGCCTTCGAGTAATTTTATGGCCTCGATCACGACTACCTGTTGAGGGGCGCGTTTAATCAATATTTCTGAAGCCTGCCGAACCAGCGGGTGGACAATTTCCTCAAGCTGGCTCATCGCTTCCCGATCATTGAAGACGAGATTGCCAAGTTTGCTGCGGTCAATTTCGCCATTTTTGTTGACCAGCCATTTTCCGAATGTATCAATGACCTTTTGATAGCCCGGCGCGCCTTTGGCATATGTGCGATGAGTTAGCGCGTCTGCATCAATTGTATATGCGCCGAGATGTTCGAACATACGGCGCACTACGCTTTTACCTGTAGCGATGTTACCAGTCAGGCCGATCACGAATTTTCCAGGCCAATTGCTCACTATATTTCCTTTTAAAATATAAATTAAATCGCTTCTCTATTTTAATGGCTTTTCTTGAAATGTCCACCTTTGAGAAAAGTTGTCCTAGGTTGACTCTCATCCTTGCAGCGTGTATCATGCAACCACCTCAGGTTGGTCGGGCAGTCGCGGCTCTGCATTGTCAGGGTCGAGGAAAGTCCGCACTCTTAAGAGCACGGCGTCGGATAACATCCGGGGTGGGGAAACCTGCCGGATTAGGGCCACAGAAACAAACAGCCCGCCCCTTTGTCGAAGGGCGAAGTGGCGGGTGATGGTGAAAAGGTGGTGTAAGAGACCACCGGCATTTGCAGTAATGCAAATGGCCAGGCAACCCCCGCCGGGAGCAAGGCCAAGCAGGGGCGAAATCGTCTTCGGACGATGGGAGACTGCTCGTCTCCGCATAGCCCTGGGTAGGCTGCACCGAGCAGCGCGGCGACGCGTTGCCCAGATAGATGACTGCCCAGGCGGAGCGATCCGCTGGACAGAATGCGGCTTATAGACCGGCCTGAGGTACTCCTGTACAAGGACATTCTGTCTTTAAGTCGCACTTTTACAATTGAATACCGGAACATGATCTTATTCCTCTTTTTTCGGTTGAGGCTGAGTATTGAACTGCAAGCTGTTTGTCGCCTGACGAACTATCTCGTTCTCATAGATATGGGTGTAATGTCTGGGCGCAGTTGCTTCATCCTTGTGACGAAGTAACTTGCTTATCACGTTCATTGGCACCCCAATTGAGATCAAATAATGGGCAACACTGGATCGCATCTTTCTCGGGTTGACATCTGGAATACCGAACGCTTTCCCAAGTTCCTGAACAGAAAGGTATACATCCTTTCTTGTCCACTGTTTCTTACTGCTTCGAACAAATAAGTATTCACCTTGCTTCAAATAGGCTACATATTTCTCCAAAGGTGATACCAGATCCTGATGAATGGGAGCTTGTTGAATTTCCTGGCTTTTGGTCTCCCGCAGAAATAGTATTTTCTGATCAAAGTCGATATCCTCTTTTCGTAGATTAGCGATTTCGCCGGGACGCAGTGCTTGAAAACCAAGCAGGCTGGCTACCAAAATTTGCTGAAATTTCGAGCGTTGATATTGAAATTTAAGATTTAGGATCGCTTGTACTTGATATTCCAATAGTTTCGCTGGGTGGGAAGGCGAAATTGGCTGTTCTGCCAACTTAAGAAGTTTACGCAGGTTTTGTTTGAACTTTGTAGGGGCAAACAATGCCCCATCCTCTGTTGGAAACAGAAAAATCGCTGCAGGGAATAAAAGATGACGGCACAACAGATATTCCGTCATGTGGTGAATGGCTTGTTTAGATACTAAGGGTTTGTCCAAAAATAACTTGAACACTTTGAAATATGATAATCTTGTCTTAAGAAAAACAAATCAGGACAAGCACAATGAAGAAGAAAACCATGCAAATTCATAGATGTACATGTAAAAGTTGCACCGAACATCCGTATGGAACAATTGCCCAACAACATCAGGCAATCAATCGGGTGCTCATGGAGTTGAACGAGAAAAACAGAAGACGATTTGTTGGTGTTCTGGCGAACGAACAAGGTCGAGGAGGCACATCACAATTAGCCGAGATAACAGGATTAAGCCGAACCACGATTGTGAGAGGTCGTAAAGAGATTGAACATTCAAACAAGAAACTGCCGTCAGGAATTCGACGTGCAGGAGCAGGACGTCTTCTGGTCGAAAAAAACAACCTGGAATTTTGAATGCACTCGAAATATTGTTGAAAGATGCAACTGCTGGCGATCCAATTACAGGATTGAAATGGACACGAAAAACTTGTCGCAAACTCGCCAACGAATTGAAGCGGAAAGAATTTCAAGTTGAGCACAGTACCATCCCGCGTTTGGCGCGGCTGTTGGGATATAGCCTGCGAGGCAATCGCAAGCGTCTCAGCCGAAAGCAAGATAAGCGTCGGGATCAGCAAATGCGTTATATCGAAAAGCAGAGAAAACGATTTGCGCGCAAAAATCAGCCTGGAATCAGCGTGGACGGCAAGAAAAAAGAGAAAATCGGACAATTTCGGAACACAGGACGCACGTTACGCAAAGAGCCTTTAGATGTTTTGGCAACCGACTTTCTCACAGACGCAATCGGCAAAGCATCTTTATACGGTATCTATGATTTCCAACAGAACCAAGGCTTGATGGAAGTGGGTGTCTCACACGAAACTGCCGAATTTGCTACTACTGCCATTCGGCGCTGGTTATTGGAAATCGGATGTGTGCATTACAAGAATTGTTCTGACCTGCTGATTCAAGCCGATGCAGGTGGAGCCAACGCCTGTGACAGTTGGCTGTGGAAAGTTGAACTGCAAAAATTGGCGGATGAATTTCAACTTGCCATTACAGTGAACCATTATCCGCCTGGTGCATCCAAATGGAATTTGATCGAACATCGGATGTTCAGCGTCATCAGTCAAAACTGGGCTGGACAGCCATTGGTCAGTTACGAAACAGTGTTAAAGTTCATTCGAACAAGCAAGACCTCAACAGGTTTTCATTGCTCGGCGAATTTCAATCGAAAGTATTACCAAACTAAGCGCAAGGTTGCTCCAGAAGAAAAAGCAAATGTCAATTTACATCCGCACAAATTGTTCCCCGAATGGAACTACACCATTCGACCAAATCTGAATTGACCAACTTATTTTTGGACAAAGACTAAG
>CAIWRB010000346.1 GCA_903914955.1 uncultured Chloroflexota bacterium
ACTCATCCGAGCTTACCTGAACAGCGGCGTGATGGTGAATGGAATAGTGATGGAAACGGAAGAAGGGACTCCTCAAGGCGGCTTATGCAAAGCTTTGCATAAGCCACCTTATGTAAAGAAAGTTATTATGCAAAGTAACTGACAAAGACACGAGTAATTTCAATGGTTAATCGGTGATTTACTTTGCATAATATGTGAAGCTATTTCAATTCAGACAACCACGCAAGTAGTTCTTGATCCTTACTCCAATCAGGCAAGTGAGTGTTAAGGAGGTCAGGAAAAGCATTCTCAATTGCAGTACGTTTCGTTTCAGTATCAGCCCTGGCATAAGTTTCTGTAGTTTTTATGTCGACATGACCTAAAAAATCGCGAATATAGATTAGGTTGACTCCAGCCTGAAGAAGGTGCATCGCTTTCGAATGACGAAGGATATGCGGTCTCACCTTCGGAGGCACGATCGTAGATGAGTTCCGTGCTGACTCTACATATTTTGCAATAATATAAGCAACGCCCTCCCTGGTCAGCTTGTGGTGCTGATTATTTGAGAAAATGGGATTCTGGTTTTTCCATGGCTGGTCCAGATTGTTTTCCATCAAATAAGATTGAAGTAATGTGCAAGTATTCTTCACAATAGGTACTCTTCTGGATTTATCGCCTTTTCCATGTAAGATAACCACAGAAGGGGAATCTAGGATAACGTCGCAAACTTTGAGATCAATCAATTCCTGTACCCGGGCCCCTGTATCATATAGGACACTCAAGAGAGTCAGATCACGCCGTCCTTTGGCAGTCTGTTTGTCAGGCTGTTCAAGAAGAAGTTTTAGCGCTGTCGGAGTTAGATGTTCCACTGTCTTTTTCGTTGCTTTTTTAATTGGGATGGCCATGACTTTTTGGAAATGATAAAGCCCAGACGGTTCCTCGCCCTGAACGTAACGAAAAAAAGAATGGATAACGGCCAGTCGTTGATTTCGAGTAGATATGCTGCATTTCCTTTCGGTTTCAAGCCACTGGAGAAATCCTACGATCAGATCACTTGAAAGAATACTCACGGTAATTCGCTCGACTGGAATATTTTTAGTTTCCTGGCAGTATTTAATCAACAATTTAAAAGTGTCTCGGTAGGAATAAATCGTATTTTTGCTGACATTTTTTTGGGAGGGAAGGTACTCTGAAAGGAATTCTGTAAGGTGCTTTGCGAAGTCAGTAGGTTTCATCCGAAACTCCTTCCAGCTCTGGAATAATTTCCGGATAGCGTGTTTCCAACTTCAATGTAATCTCGGGGAATACATCTGCCGTCAGTCGAAGATAATAGGCGGTTTCATCAAAAGATTCGTGTCCCATGTAAGTCTTTAAAACTGGTAGAAATGCCGCTAAATCTTTTTCCTGTTCCCCCCATTTTTTTAGGCAGTGTACAGCAAAAGCATGGCGAAAATCATGGACACGTGGGCCGTGGCCTCTTCCATTGTGTGAAATATCGGCTTGCCAAAGAAACTTGCGGAAATTTTTATATATATTCCCGAGGGTTATCGGTTTTCCGCCAAGTGCAGGAAAGAAATAGTCTTGGGGTACTGGAAAAGAATGTACTCTTTTCAAATATTGGCAGCATCTCTTTGAAAGAGAATCGGACATGGGCACCAACCGGCTGTTATCCATCTTGGAATGATGGATGTTAAGAATACCGTTTTCAAGATCTACATCTCCAACTTTAAGTAGCCTTGCTTCGGATGCCCGAAGCCCACATGTATAAATCATTCGGAATAAAACAGGCATAATCAGATGCCGATATGGAAATTCACGACAATAGCAGCATTTTTCTGTTTGTGCAAAGAACCTGGTTAATTCATCATTTGTATAAATATGGGGGACATACTGTTTTTCTGAGGGGAAATATCCTTGAGGAATGATATATGCCGCCACGCCGATGGAATCCAGGTGTTTTCCGAATTGACGAATGATTGAGGCACGCGAGCATTGATTTGCCTGTGCCTCGTAGGATTTTTTGCTGCACCAGTTCAACACTATTTCTTTGGTAAGTGATGTTTCAAGGGGGAAGTTTTCTATTACGAATCGGTCAAATCGTTTTAAATGGTTCGCCTCAGTTTTATATTTGTATCCAACCGCCTGTTTCAGATCTATATAACTTTTGATGTGATTTTTGAAGGTGCTTTCATAAATGATATTATTCATGGCAGACCACCTCTTCAAAATCGAGTGGGCATTCCTTTAATTTCTGGATATCAACTTTCAGATAAACGCCTGTTGAGTCGGTGTCGACATGACCCAGGATGTCTGAGATAACGCATAGCGGTGTATTATTTTCCAGAAGCAAGCTGGCTAAAGTATGTCTCAAGGAATGCATGCCTCGTCGTTTTTTTAGAATAGGGAGATGTGCAAGTACCATATATCTTTTTATCAGTTGATGTAAATGGTCAGCTTCTGAAAACGGCCCAAATGGGGCGATATGTTTTACAAATAGGTATGGACTATCTATTTTTGGCCGTCCATATTTCATGTAATCAATGACTGCCCAGCCTACTTCTGCGGTTAGTGGAAGAGACAAAGATTCCTTTGTTTTGGATTGTGTGAAAACAAGATTTTTTTCTTCCCACAGGAAGTTGTCAAGTTTCAAACATTTGATATCTGTGCAACGCATGCCCAGACAGCAGGCAAGAAGGATGATCGCATAATCCCTTTTCCCTTTTGGGCTTCCCCTGTCAATCGCCTCAATCAGCTTTTTTAGTTCATCTTTAGTCCAAACCGATGGAATCCGTGTTTGTTTCCTGGCTTGCACCATGGGTGTCTTTGTTGAAAAATCAGTCTGGACTTCCCTGTTTTCCAATAGGAACTTGAAAAAGGCTCGTAGAGAGCAGATATTTTGTTCCACGGTTTTGTAAGTGTAGCCTGCCAACGTTTTGATGTAGTCATTAATTAACGTGAGATTGATTTCTCCGCAGTTACTGATACTTTGTGAATCAAGATAATCCATAAATCGAGCAGACTGTTTCACATAGTGTTCAATTGTCACCTTTGAATACTCTTTCTCTGAACAGCTTTTTTTAAATCGATTGCTAATCTCAATAAAATATGGTTTAGTCAGGATTTCCTTGTGTTTATAGTACCGGCGCAGAACCGTGCGATATAGTTGAAAATCCCCAATCATCCTGATGATTCTGAGTTCCTGAGTCTCCGCCTGTGAAAGGACCCCTTCAAAATCTTTTTTGAGAACATGAAAATTTTTTTCTATAAAATCAATTCCCAACTGTTCAGAAAAGTATATTTCTCCTTTATGCTCCGCGAACTGGAGCAACATTTGCCACCGCCTTCGATAAAACTTCATGGAACCTGCGGTGTACCCCAACCGTACCATTTCCTGCTCTAATTCGTTAAGTAGTTCTGTTAGTGGTTTCTTTTGCATCTTGTGTTCCTCCAAAATGATTTTTTGAGCTGTCAAGCTCATGTTCGTTTTATCATTTTCAGAGGAGATTATGCAAAGTAAATCACCGATTAACCATTGAAATTACTCGTGTCTTTGTCTGTTACTTTGCATAATAACTTTCTTTACATAAGGTGGCTTATGCAAAGCTTTGCATAAGCCACCTTGAGGAGTCCCTTCTTCCGTTTCCATCACTATTCCATTCACCATCACGCCGCTGTTCAGGTAAGCTCGGATGAGTTTCAACACTCGCTTGTCTTTCACCACACGTGCCACCCTGGCCATTAACATATCGTGATTAACCCGGTCGAAAAATTTCTCCAAGTCAATATCCACGCACCAGTCGTAACCTTCTCGGATGTACTCCTGGCTTTTCTGTATGGCTTGATGCGCACTTCGCCCCGGGCGAAACCCGTAGCTGTATGGCGAAAACACTTGCTCAAACATCGGACTTAACACCTGCGCTATCGCTTGCTGAATCAGTCGATCTATCACGGTTGGAATTCCCAACTGCCTTACTCCCCCATCTGGCTTTGGTATCTCTACCCGCCTCACGGGGCTCGGCCGATACTTTCCACTTTCAAGAGCTTCACGCACTTCCAGCCAGTGCTCCTTCAAATAGCCGCGCAGGTCTGGCACTTGCATGCCATCTATCCCGGCCGCTCCTTTGTTGCTCTCTACTCGTTTCAACGCGCTCAGCATGTTCTCTCGTGCAAACACCGCTTCCCACGTCCCTACGTCGGATTTTCCATTGTCTCGTGCCGGGAACGGCTCGGCGCTCTGGGCAACTCCCACAGGCTTCACCTGCTTCGTTTGCTCAGCAGTCTCCCTTTCCAAGAGTTTCTGCCTTCCGCGTTCATCCCTCGAACTACTCATTGTACTCATCCTCTCTTTGTTCAGCCCTTCCTGAAAAAAATTCCCAGTACTATGGCTTCTGCTGACTCCTGACATCTCAATCTGCTTTCACAAGCAGGGTTGCCTTTCAGCTTGATGTCAGGTCTCCCCAGGTAAGAACGTTGACTTTCCCTGCGCACTTGTCGCATTTACTTCCCAAGCCCTTGATCGCATTGGGCTTTGCTGTCTGTTGCCAGCTCGCCCGACTTGGATAGCCTCACATGCGCTTCGTGTTCCTCAAGTCGCAGGTTTGCTTCCGGCTTCCTTCGGACCTCACCTCACGATGACGCCCTTGCCTTCTGCTAATGGTTGGTGCAATCAACCTCCATAAGGGTCTTTCACCCTCTAGCCAACGCCCATGCTGGGCGCACAATAAAATAGAGCCGATTTCAATCGGCTCTATTTTGAATTACACATGCGGAGTGACTTTCGCCGCCAGCTTTTCTTTCGGCTGGAAGCCTGTCATTCGTTCTTTGATCTGGCCGCCTTTGAAAAGCATCAGGGTCGGAATGCCCATGACGCCATATTGCATCATAATATTCGGATTCTGGTCAGCATCGAGCTTTACCACCTTAACCTTACCCTCCCATTCGCCAGCGAGTTGTTTCACGATCGGTTCGATCATTTTGCACGGCTGGCACCAGGTGGCGGTGAAATCCACAAGAACGGGCAATTCAGCACCGATCACTTCTTCTTGAAAGTTTTCTTCGTTTACATAATTTATATCAGTCATTTTTTGCCTCCAGCTATATTGATGCGCTGTGAATTGTGATTATTACATAACATTCTCAAGAGCGCACATTGGCAAAGAAAGGCCTTGAACAGCAGAGATGGGACAGTGTTGAAACAATCCATTCTCTTCTTACATGATTTTTCAAAGGTCGCTTGACGAGAATAAGTCCTTGGCGTCAGTAGAGAAAATCTGGAACAACTGACATGTTTTGTCACTCTACACGAAGTCAAAGTCTAATTTTCCTGATCTTGGAAAAGCCATAATTTTTATTATCCGCGGTATTGACACATCCCAATCACCGTGATAAAGTAGTGCCTTACACGGATACCAGTAGTTCGCTTTGGAAGTATAACCATCGGCTCATGGGTAAAAGTCCATGAGCCGTTTTGTTTTGTCTGTTCTGGCGAAAGAACCGGGTCCTCCAAATTTTTGTAAGTTGCCATAGGAGGCAAACAATGTCAGAACGTATTATCGGAACAGTCAAATGGTTCAATGGAAGCAAGGGCTACGGATTCCTCGCTCGCGAAGGCGGCGCGGATGTCTTTGTCCACTTCTCTGCGATCCAGGGTGACGGTTTCAAAAATCTTGAAGAAGGTCAGAAAGTCGAATTCACAGTTGAGAAAGGCCCCAAGGGTCCGCAGGCTACTAACGTAGTTGTTGTCAGCTAATTCACACTGAACACTAAAAACTCCCCGAGATGAAAGTCTTGGGGAGTTTTTGATTCTTGTTGTTTTATATGGCCTTACGAGGAGGATGATTTCAGATCAGTCTGGCTTCAAGAAATTTTGTATTACACTTAGATTTTCCAGCCCACTGTGAATTTCGCCGGATACGTTGTTCAGGGTGGCTGAAAACGAATATGTTTTATTGGATATCGACATGATAGCGAAATCTACTAAAAGTGCACGCCGTGGAATTCTGCAATTACAAATGATGAGCATGAAAAATATAATCAAATTTTCTTTGTGTATTTTGTTCGGATTGCAGATACTAACTGCCTGCACTCCCATAAGCGTACCAGCAACCTCTACGATGGCGCCTTCAGCACCTCCACAAGCGACCGTGGAAACTAAGACTTTACCTACATCAATATCTCCCAATCAAATGATTGTTTACCACGATCTTCAGGTGACAATGAACCTGACTGAGATCACGGAGAGTTACATAACGGAATATGGCTCCAGCCGAGAACCGACGGCCGGCATAAAATTTCTCTGGACCCATCTCATCCTAAAGAATATTGGTCAGAAAGAACAGAGCCTGCCAATCGAAGAACATTTCAGCACCCTATTCGGCACGACCGAATTCAAACCAACTTATGGGCATCGCAAAAATTATATAGATTACATAACCTTGAATACGATCATAGATCAAGATGAAGAAGTGGACGCCTGGCTGAGATTTGATATTCCCGCCGATGCAGAATTGAAAGACCTCACATTTGCTTTTCTACCCGACAGTACTCAAGTAAGTTTCGGCTTTTCATCCAGCGACTATTTCTGGGCAGATCATCCAATCTACTTATGGAATTGCGCACCATAAAAAAAAGAAAAATATTGAGGATAAGAATATGACAAACGAACAAAGTATGCATGGAAAAATATGTATGGTAACAGGAGCTACTTCTGGTATCGGACAAGTCACGGCTAAAGCTTTAGCCGCACAAGGAGCGGAAATCCTGATCGTTGGACGGAATGAGCAAAAAACACGGGACACAGTTCAACAAATCCGCGCAGAAACAGGGAATGATTCGGTCCATTATTTTCTTGCAGATTTTTCTGATCTGAGTCAGGTGAGCGGCTTGGCAGTAAACTTTAAGAACAAATATTCGCGGCTTGATGTTTTGGTCAATAATGCGGGTGCTTATTTCAATGCGCGTCGAAAGACTCCCTATGGTGTTGAAGCGACTTTTCTTGTTAATCATCTGGCACCATTTTTGCTCACAAATTTACTTCTTGAAGTCATGCGAAACAGCGCGCCCGCGCGTATTGTAAATATTGCATCCAATGCACATTACAACGGCATAATGGATCTGAGTGACCTGGAACTCAGGCGGTTTTACTTTGGATTTCAAGCATATGCCCGCTCCAAGCTGGCCAATGTCTTGTTCACTTATGAATTGTCCCGTCGGATGGAAGGCATTGGCGTGACCGTCAATGCGCTGCACCCCGGTGAAGTCGCGACGAATATCTTCAGCACCGATTTTTCCATATTTGGACCGGCCATCAAATGGATCGTGGGACGATTCGCCCTTACACCTGAGCAGGGCGCGGATAATTCAATCTTTCTGGCGTCGTCACCAGATGTTGAGGGGTTGACTGGGAAGTATTTCGTGAAGCGCGAAGTTGTCTCCTCGGCACTGATCTCGCAGGACGAAAAGCTTGCGCGACAATTATGGGAGATCAGTGAAAAAATAACAACGCAAGCCTTCAACCAGCCGCTGATTTTGAAAACACGTTGATGATCAATATCCCCAACATGATCAGAAAAATACCGATACCGCGTGCCCAATCCATAGACTCGCGCCAAAACAGGATGCCGATAATGACGGTCAATACAATGCCTATCCCGGACCAGAGCGCGTACGCCGTCCCGATTGGCATGACTTTCAAACAAAGCGAGAGTAGATAAAATGACAGGCTATATCCCGCAAAGACAATCAAGCTGGGGATAAATTTTGTAAAGCCCTCTGAAAATTTCAAGGCAGTGGTTGCAATCACCTCACTGAGGACAGCAAAGAAGAAGATCAACGCGGTTTTCATAGGCAAATTCCTTTGCAGGGATTTTACCTTGAAGTGCTTCATCGTGATCTTTTGAAGTTATTAGCACACGACAAAGACAATGACCGCGCTGAGTTTTTAGATACTCATAAATTGTCGTATTTGAAGAACGTCATACCCCGAGCAGAGCAGGTGGCAGGTATTCATTAGAACGGAGGGGATTTAAAATCTCTACCCTCGAAATTGTGTTTCGTACAACTGACTATACAGCCCGCCCGTCGCTAACAGCTCATCGTGCGTGCCTCGTTCGACAATCCTTCCTCGATCCATTACCAAAATTAGATCAGCAGCCAAAATTGTTGACAAGCGATGAGCGATGACAATACTTGTCCTTCCCGCCATGACTCGTTTCAACGCGTCTTGAATTAGGGATTCAGATTCGCTGTCGAGTGAACTGGTGGCTTCGTCCAAAACTAGTATTCTCGGATTCTTCAAGATGACTCTGGCGAGTGCCACGCGTTGTTTTTCGCCACCGCTCAGGCGGTAGCCGCGCTCGCCTACGGTGGTGTCGTAACCGTCAGGCAGTCCCATCACAAAGTCGTGGATGTTGGCAGCGCGTGCGGCGGCTTCGATCTCGGCTTGCGTGGCGTCCATTTTCGCGTACGTCAGATTCGTGCGGATGGTATCGTGGAAGAGATGCGTCTCCTGCGTCACCATGCCGATCGTGGCGGCCAGCGAATCGAGCGTCAGATCGTGCAGGTCGTGCCCGTCAATGCGGATGACTCCACTGGTGGGATCATACAGGCGCGGGATGAGATAGGTCAGCGTGGTTTTGCCAGCGCCGGAAGGGCCGACGAGGGCGATCAACTGTCCAGGGGCGGCGGTAAAGGAGACTCCTTCCAAAGCGACATCACGTGCCTGAGATTTCGGATCAGCCTCCCCTATGGTTGATGCGGCGTCCTTCATCCCATTCTTGCTTTTATCTTTTTCTCCCAATGACATCACCGCTGTGACATCCGCCATGCTTCCGTAACGTTTGACTTCGCTAAGCATAATGTTTTCGTTGATCGAATATTTGAAATCAATATCCTCAAATGTGAGTTCGCCTTTTGCGTTGCTAAGAATATGCGCATCTTTTTTTTCTTCGATGTCGTGCGGCAGGTCGATGATCTCGAAGACACGTTCGAAGGAAACCATGCTGGTGCTGAACTCGACGGGCGCGCCCGCCAGACCTTGCAGAGCCCCATACAAGGTACCGAGATACGAACCGAACGCGACGATGGTACCGACGGTGAATTTATCTTGAATGACGAGCCAGCCACCAAAGCCGTAGACCAGCGCAGTACCGACCGCGCTGACCAAACCGATCATCACAAAAAACGACGAGCCGATGACGGCGCGTTGAATGCCCATGTCGCGCACACCCCCCGCGCGCTGGCGAAAGCGATCGCCCTCTTCGTTACTGCGTCCAAATAATTTAACAAGCAACGCGCCGCCGATGTTGAGAGTCTCGTTCATATGGGCGTTCATCTGAGCGTTGAGTTCCATGGCTTCGCGGGCGATGACGCGCAAACGTTGACCGAGTCTGCGCGCAATCAGATAGAACAATGGCAGGACAAAGACACTGCCAAGGGTTAATCTCCATTCGAGCGAGAGCATGACGATCAGGATCGCCGCGCCTTCAATTAGGTTGGTGACAATGCCGACAATGGTGTTGCTGATGGCGTTCTGCGCGCCGACAACATCGTTGTTGAGTCGACTCATTAGCTCGCCGACTTTGGTGTTGGTGAAGAAGCGCAGACTCATGCGCTGCAAGCGCACAAAGAGCGCCACGCGCAGGTCATAGATCACGCCTTCGCCGACGGTCACATTTAATTTGCGTTGGATCACACTGATGCCGCCGTTCAATAACGGCACGAGCAATAAGGCAATGGCGAACATCGTCAACTTGCTCAAATCTTTGTTGGGCAGGATTGTATCGATCAACTGGCGGAAGATCAACGGTGTGACAACGCTCAGCGCCGAACTGGCGAGAATGGTCAATAACATTCCGCCGATGTGTCCCCAATAAGGTTTTGCATATGCGAGTACGCGCAGTAAAAGTTGCTTTGTAATCTTGGGCTTTTCGTCGCCCTGACGCATTGCCATGAACCAACTTCCATGCATAAGTTTTAATCTCCTAGTTTTCTTGTGACAGGTCGGTTAGTCTTTGACCTCTGACCAACAGACTATAAGACCATCCGGCCAATCCCGCAACTGGAGGAATGGGGAGGTTAATCAGTAATTTTTCCGATGGAAACCATTATCCACAGATTGACAAAAACCATAATGAGAACCGCTGGACGGTTAATCAAAGTCTGAGGGGAGTATAATTTTGAAGATATGAGCGAGGAGAACATTCAATTTTCTCTAAGTGTAGATGATGTGAAATGGGCAATCGCCGTTTCTCAAACCTCTGTTGAAAAATGGTCAGAGCATAAAGGCCATTATAACAATCGGATCAACTCACATTTAAAAGGGAAATTAGGTGAGATCGCGGTTGAAAAATACTTGCTTGGCAAAAAATTTAAACTGGATTCTCATTTCCGTTTCTCCGAACGTGAACATTTATGCGACATTGTTATCAAAGTTAGAAAATACACAAAAGTATATAGACTTGAAATAAAGACCTGGAGCGCAGGTTATTGGCAGGAGTTGGGGCGATGTATTGCGGTAGACCAATATCCAAGTTTGAAAAAGAAGGCCGACTTAATAATTTGGTGTGTTGTTAATTCTGCAAACGTCGATGAACTACTTAAGAAACCCGAATCAATTCTTGTCTCGCTCGTTGGCTGGTCAAAAATAGATGATATAACGAATGCCTCCATAAAGGAAACTGGGACTGGCGAAATGAGAAAAGTGAAAAATTATCAGCTGGCAGAAAAAGATATACATTCTATTCTCATGTTTACCGATGAGGGATTGATCGCATAACGCGGGTTGAAAAGAATTGCCCAACTTTGATTCTCAAACCCGCGGCGATTGGTTTGCCTCTAAAAAGTACACCTAAAATCCAGCGTGCTGCGCATACAAAGATGATTCAAGCCGGGCATGGTTACATCTGTGTAATACAGACTTTGCAGAAA
>CAIWRB010000347.1 GCA_903914955.1 uncultured Chloroflexota bacterium
ATGCTGGTTCTTTTTTCGTGACGTTGACCGCCGAGGTATGCCACAAGAAGAAGCAGACAAGTATCCGGTAGAGCAAAACCCCGATAGTGTCAAAAAACTTAACGAACTCAAGGTGCGGATAGAAAACTTGATGCCGGAAAGGGTGGTCAAGTACATCCTGAGATGGAGCGCACAGGAGGGAAGGGTTATTGGTCTAGCGGACTTCGATGCGAAAGTCGAGGAAAAGATTTGGCCCGATCTCGACGCTGATACCAGTGAACTCATTCGCATGATGCCGTGCACGTGGCAGGATTCAGAAGCTCGAGTGCTGGCAGATTTCATATCGGAACATCTTCGAACGTACGTGGACCGCCCAGTCTTGCTTCACCAAATCGTTGAGTTTGCTACCTCACAGCACATTTCATGTGGCAAACAGTTTCTTGTTATGACAGGTCTGTCCGGTGCAGGGAAAAGCAGCCTCTTCTCCATGGCATACTCTTTTTTCTCGGAGCATGCGAGGAATGAAAGCCTGTTTCTTCTCGCCCATGCCGCGGGTTTATTTCCCGGATCCGAGCAAATTGACAGGATGATGCGTCGATGGGTACATGAACTCGCCGACTTTCAAAAAATATTGGATCCCCTGGCCGTACTTGAACAAGTCGATGTTGATGGTGAGACTCGCTCCCGAACTGCAGGGACGGTTGCTCCGAAGAATAGTCTGAGCGAAGAAATTGAAGCCTCATTCTGGAAAATGGTTGAGCGTGCTGCGAGCAAAACCAGGGTCGTTTTGCTTATCGATGCGCTTGACCAGTTTGAGCAGACTGTCCGGGCGCAATATCTGTCTTGGATACCGTCAAGCCTGCATGCCAACGTCCGATTGATTGCGACGTCTGCGCCTTGCGAAGCTGTGCTGCACGCCGCAAAATCTGAGGTGATCGACGTCCGCCCCATCGAGGACATATCCCAATCCGAGGCGAAGGAAATTGCTCACAAGTTATACACGGAGTTCTACCATCATGAACCGTGCGAACCAGCCCTAGAGGCGCTACTGCGCAAGAGGCAACAAGGCTCTTCTGAGAAGAAGCCCTTTCTTCTCAGAAGGCTCAGTCTATTTAGCTCTCCGAACCGCCCAATGGCATACTGCAACCCGTTATGGCTTACCTTGGCCTTGCATGAGTTGAACCTGCTGGGAAGGGAGGACTTCGAACATGCCGACAAGAAGTTCCGTCACCTCACCCCTGCAGAGCGCATCACCGCTTTACAGTTAGAAAGAGCAAAGGATTTACCGGATCTTGTTGAGGATATCTATGAGCACTTGTTCAAGCGTGCCGAGCACGTCTGCAGTTCTAAATGGGTCAAGCATTTCATGTCCCTCTTAGCGACAAGCCGCTCTGGGCTGCGAGAGAGAGACCTCTTAGTCATGCTGCCACAGCTTACTAACGAGGTGTGGGATGCTCTGCAATTTGCCAACGCTAGACGTATTTTTGGAAGGCACATTGTTCAACGTGGCGCCTACGGGCAATGGGTGTTCGCTTATGCAGACCTAAGGTCGGCCGTAGTCAACTATTACATTAGAAAGGAAGACGATAAAGTCGCATTGCATGGGCTACTGGGCTTGCATCTTAGTAGCCTACCGAGTGATGATGGTTTACGGATTCATGAAATAATGTTTCACCTCATCAGCTTTGGTGACCCCGAAATGGCGGCTGGTTATATCTCCTATTTGGCTTCTCCCGGCTCTGACCGCCACTTGCGAATGGCTTTGGATGCCGCAACTAGCACGATCGCTGAAAAGTATCATTTGGCCACGAAAGTCGAGGATATGGCCTATATTGCCTACTGGCTGGCGCAGGTACTGGTCTCCTCCTCGAAATACGTGTCTCCTGTAGCGCATGTCTTTATATGCAATTTGGATCCCGTTCTGGCGCGGATCGGAAGTGAGAAAATGATAGCGTCGCGCCGGAGACTCTTAGCAGACACACTTAGGGCACTTGAAGGTAAGCTCCAAGCGGGATCTGGAGACTCGTGGATCAAGCACGATATAGCCCGTTGTTGCGAACTGCTTGGTAATATATACGACGACATGGGTGAGGGTGCGCAGGCGCAGGCTTATGCGGATCGGGCTTTGGAGTTACGTGAAAAGATCAAATCTAAGGGCACTGCGTACTCCCAGATTTTGTTTGGGCTGCCGGTCAGTTACTGTTCTAAAGGCGATAACCACTTCGACAAGGGTGAGTGGGGAAACGCCGGCAACTACTACACCAAGGCGCGAGAAGTTGCTGAGGATCTTTGTAGGCAAGAGCCCCTGAACATCCACTACGCAGAGCTTTTGTCTTTCTGCTACAGGAAAACAGGGCGTTTGAGTTTTAAACAAGGAGATTTTGCAAAAGCTCAAAAATGGTTCGAGAGTGCCCTGTCTGAAACCACTCGCATAAAGGAAACTCAGAAGAGCTGCGAAAATGAAATAGAATGCCTAAACGCCTTGGCGTCCCTTTTTTTGGCAAAAGGCGACCTGGGCCAAGCACTGGCGTACGCGAATAGGGCTGCTTGTTCAATTGAAGAGATTCACGCGCTTGATCCTCAGGATTCAAATGTTCTTTACGCACTTTCCACATCCCACAAGAAGCAGGCGGACATCTACTTAAGAATGAATAACTTCGCTCAGGCGCAGAAGAGCCTCGATAAGGCGCTTAAGGTTTTGAAGGATCTAAATAAGCTTAATCCTCACGATATCAACTACAAACGTATGATCGCAAGTGTTCTTATTGCGTTGGGAAACATATATAGAACAAGTGCACCTTACAAAGTTGCGGAAGACTATTACAAACGCGCCACTTCCATCACAAAAGAACTGTGCGACAGGCAACCCTTAAATTACTCGGATATTTTTGACTATGCGACGGCCACAGGGAACCTCGGGCTTCTTTATCTTAATCAGTTGCGCAAGAAAGAGGCATTAGATCTTCTTCTGAAAGCGTCCAATTTGTTGAAGACTATAGATGGCTTAAGGGATTTTAGCGTTAAATCACAGTTGGAAGAAATCCGACACATCATCTTGCACACCGACTGGAGTTAAGCTCAACGGTCGATTCCTATCGGTATACATTTGCATAATTTCAACTTAAGAATCAATTTCATAATATTTAAAAGGTGATATTGTGAGCATTACAAAGATATTTTTCTTAATCCTGTCTCTTAGCTGCTTATCAATTCAGGTACAAGGCAAGAGTACTAATCCATATTTATTTGATCAACTCAGAAAGCCGACCTACCTACCGTCAATCATTCTTCAAAATGTTTAATGGAGAGCGAAATCTTGACCCATGGTTGACTCGTTACATAAAGAGATTTTGAGTCACCTCAATCTGAATCAAACACGCGATAACGGATTTGTTGGGAGACGATATTGTTAGCAAGTCCATTTCCATCAAAATGAGATATGAGTAATGACAGAGAAGGAGAAAGGCAATCGCAGGCAGTACATCAAAAGATACTGTCAACTTATCGAAAATAAGGATGGAAGATTAACGTTGACGAGCGTATTTTGGTCAGGGAAGAGAATATTGAAAGGTTCCTGTCGGTTCACGCTCATGTTGGTATCCAGTTTAGAATTTGCCATCGTTTTAAGATTACCTTTGACTATCGAATTGCACGGCTTCAAGCTTTTGTGACTTTGCAGGATGTGACGTGTAACCACAGAGCCGCATGACAGCTTCAATATCCCTTTCTCAGGTCTAAATTTGCTCGTCAACGATACTTTTCTTTCCATATTTTCGATAACTTGACAGTAACCAGAGAACGTATACCAGACAGCCTTCGGAGGCGGTGCAAGAATAGTCGACAAGTATAAGAAGAACAAACAGACAGAATAGTTAAAGGTAAAAGAGGGGCAGCGCCTATCCGCTGCATGAACAGGTCAGGTTACAAACTTAAACTCAGCCACTTTTTGTCTACCGGTTGGGGTTCAATTCATCTGCCAAAATTCATTCAGTCAACGAAAAAAATTATGGCTGCAAGAAAATCTATTTTTGTCACGGGCGACTACGGTTTGGATTACAACATTTACCTGCCGACGGATGAGGACACCCCGCCACCCGATTCTCCGCCCACACAACTTGCGGCGATGCTCGGCGGCTCAGGCATCATTCATCGGCTACTCACGGAAATTGCTATGTTGAAAAAGGTCGCGAAGGAGCCAATGGAAATTGAGGTTGTTTTCGGTTGTGTCCCCAACGGCGCGGCAAAGGCAGACGCCCCTGATTGGGAGAAGCATTGCCTTGCCCCGCCCACAGCAGCGGTTTGGCGTAAAAACAAGCTCGGAAATCTCGGCCGGGACAAGGACGATCAGGACGCACAGGTCTGGCGTGTGAAGCGTTCCCTGAGTTTGGGCCATATCGCAGACCATCAGACGTTGCCCCGACCACCGATAGATCTTCCGGCGGCAATGCAAACCAACGCCACTCCGGAGATCATTGTCATTGAAGACAACGCGGCCAATGTTCGATTCACTGTTCCGGAATGGCTGAAAACACCGCAGGAAGACAAGTGCAGTCAAGCTGAGGCAGCAAAATGCATTTTGCTCAAGATGACCGCGCCGGTCTGTCACGGCGATCTTTGGTGGACGCTGACCGCCAGCGGGACTCTGGCGGATAAATTGATCGTGGTCGTTTCCGTGAACGACCTTCGCCAGGAGGACATCCGCGTCAGCCAAGGCATATCGTGGGAGCGCACCGCGCAGGATCTGGCCAGAGAGTTGACGCACAATCCCGTGCTGGCGGACTTGTGCAAAGCCCGCCACGTCATCGTAACCTTGCATGGTGAAGGTGCCTTGTGGATGGAACGAACGGAGAAAATCGGCAAGCCCAGTTTCCATCTGATATTCGATCCCGAACACATGGAAGAAGAATGGGCGGTGAAGACCAGATGCGATGGCAATGCCTATGGATTTCATTCCTGCTTTATCGCCGCAATGGCTGCCGACTTGATGCTGGTTGAGCGTGAAACTGATCAAATCAAAATGGGCATTAAGCACGGACTTTGGGTGATGCGCTGGCTGCGCGGTCTGGGACATGGGTTGGCAAACGACCCGGTCGCCGGATTGCCCGCAAACGATTTGGCTGCCTTGATTCTAGCCGGCACCCCGAAAGCCTACGTTGACGATTCATGCGCCCCAAAAGACAAGCGCACTCCGGCTCAACGACTCGATTACAAACAACTCGGTATTTTTGGGCAGGTGACGATTCCTCAAGTATTCGTGAGCAATCACATCGTCACTATTAAGGACGCACAAACCCTTCCCTCGTGGCGGATCATGGAAACCGGAGAAAATGGAACACAAAGTCAAAATGTTGATTCCGCCATATCCCCTGAACCGCTTTATGGACTCGCCCGCCGTGTCGCTTTGCTGGGGTTGAGGGGGCTGGAAAATATTCCGATTGCCCGATTTGGAAAATTGATAACCGCCGACCGTGATGAAATCGAAGCATTGCGTAACATCAAACGCCTCATCCACGGTTACTGTCAGCGCAATGACGACACCAAACCGCTTTCGATCGCTGTGTTCGGTCCGCCCGGCGCTGGAAAATCATTCGGCATAAAAGAGATTGCCAAGGAAATGTTCCAGGAGAAAACGTCCTTTCTCGATTTCAACCTCTCGCAATTCAGCGACGCAGCAGATCTTATCGGTGCCTTCCATCAGGTGCGAGACCGGGTTCTCGAAGGGTTTGTCCCCGTGGTATTCTGGGATGAATTTGACTCGCAAGCCTACCTATGGCTCCAATTTCTGCTGGCTCCGATGCAGGATGGGAAGTTCCAGGAAGGTCAGGTGACTCATCCCATTGGCCGGTGCATTTTCGTTTTCGCAGGTGCCACCAGTTACGACTTTGAGCACTTCGGTCCATCTGAAAAATATCCAAAGGACGATACGGAGGCGAAGGAGGCCTACACCAGCTTCAAACTGGCTAAGGGTCCGGACTTCAAAAGCCGTCTGCATGCCACCTTGAATGTGCTGGGGCCAAACCCGCGTTCGCTCTTCCATTCAGACAATCCTACCGACCAACAGTGGTTGGACGATCCCTCCGACGTCTGTTTTCCAGTCCGCCGCGCAATGCTGCTCCGTGCCTTGCTTGGTTTTGCCGGGAAAAAGGAAAACTCACGCATGGAGATGGATCCTGGCCTTCTCGCGGCGCTGCTTGAAACGCCACATTACATTTTCGGAGCGCGGTCTCTGGAAAAAATCGTTCTCGGCTTGAAAGAAAACGAAAGACACGGCTTGCATCGTTCTGCATTGCCGAGCAACGAGGTCCTCGCCATGAACGTGAAAGATCTGGCTGGTTTCAATAAAATCATGGATCGCAGCCGGCAATTTCAGGAATTTGTCGGTGACCTCGCCCCAGCCATCCACAAGGCCTGGCTGCCTTTAGCCGATCGCGATAATCCGAACCTAGCCGACTTTCAAAAATTGAGCGAAGAAATCAAGGCGGACAACCGTGCGGCTGCTCTCCGCATTCCGCTCTTGCTGGAATTGGCCGGTTTATATTTGGTTCGCTCTCCAAATGAAGTGCCTCCAATTTCTGAAGAGGTGAAGTCACTTCTGGAAAAGTATGAAGCGGTGCTGGCCGAGGAGGAGCATAACTACTGGATGGCGCATAAACTGGCCAGCGGCTGGAAAAAAGCTCCATACCCGAAAGATAAGGCCGAGGAAAAACTTCAACGATCCCAACGTCTCCACTACTGTTTGGTGCCATACGACAAGCTTGTCGATTCCGACAAGGAAAAAGACCGCAACAGCGTCCGCAAATTCCCGGAAATGGCGCAACTTGCCAAGTTTATGATCGTAACGGGACTGTCAACTTATCGAAAATAATGATGGAAGATTAGCGTTGACGTGCGGATTTTGGTCAGGGAAGAGAATATTGAAACATCCATGCGACTCTGTGAATACACGTAACCTCCTGCCAAGTCACAAAAGCTTCAAGACGTGCAGTTCGATAGTCAGAGGCAGTCTCAAAGCGATGGCGAATTCGAAATAGGTTATCAATGTTGGCATGAACCGACAGGAACCTTTGCGTCTGACTTGGTGGTTTAAATTTTCGCATCTGCCGTTCCTTTTGTCGGGTAGGTTGATGCGACAATTCGGTTTGGTTGTTGAGCCTTTTGTGTTGCCGGTGTTCAACTCTGGGCATGATTTCTCATTTTCCGACTCCGTAGCTTTTCAGCTTGTCGGTGATGATGACACGAGGAACATAGGCCATCCCTTTCAAAAGCTTGTGGAAGAAACGCTTGGCGGCTTTCCGATTGCGTCTGAATTGTATCAGGATATCGAGCGTATAGCCATTCTGATCCACTGCACGCCAGAGGTAGTGGTGTTCCCCTTGATGGTGAGCGCGAGCTCGTCCAGATGCCATTCATCTCCTCGTTGGGGTTGCCGTCGTCGAAGAGTATTGGCATAATCTTGTCCGAACTTGAGTGCCCACTGACGGATGGTTTCATAGGTGACAATCACTCCGCGATAAGCCAAAATTTCTTCTATATCACGAAAGCTCAAGGTGAAACGGAAGTAAAGTCTTACCGTGTGGCTGATAATCTCGGCCGGAGACCGGTGTTCGGCATAGTGGTTTGTTTTATTGTCCATAGCCGAACCTTAACGAATTTCAGCCTATTTCTCAACTTAACAGTACTTGGAAATATGCAGAGATAACCGATAAAGATTAGAAACTTCATGCTTTGCTTGTTGATGGGAATGATTCGAACTTGACTGAGGAAGAGAAAGACAAGGACAGGCGTCTTATTTCTGAAAGTATCCCCTGCATGCTAAAAAAAGTCGATTATACCATTGTTATGCTCAAGCATTGAAATGATGAGTTGGTGTCTTCAATCATTCCAAACCTGAATCGTTATGCCGGAATCATCACAGCAACTCTCCTATGAACTTCGAATCGGAGTAACTGGTCACAGGGATCTGTCACAGGAAGCCGCAGTTGCAGAAGCTGTCGACAAGCTGATTGACCATCTTGACAACCTGATTGGCCACAATAAAGATGTTCCCCTTGAATGGACCGTGATTTCACCTCTGGCGAAGGGCGCTGACCGCATTGTAGCAAAATCAATCCTGAAAAAAGAAAGTGCCCGTCTTGAAGTACTCACGCCCTCTCCGCTTGATGAGTACAGCAAAGACTTCAAAGATCCGGACGATTTACAGGAGTTCAATCAGCTGTGGGATCGCGCAGCACTCCATATTGGGCTGCCAAAGAGTTCAGATGGTTATTTGCCTGTCGGTAAAAAAGTTGTCGATGCCTGTGAAATTCTGATAGCCATATGGGACGGCAAACCTTCTCGGGGAAATGGAGGAACTGCCGAAATTGTCAACTATGCTCTTGAGCAGGGGCGAACTATTCTCCGAATTGATGCAGAGAACCCCAATGCCCCGATCATATTGCTCCGTGCAAAAAAACATAAAGGAGAACAAAAAAGTACTCCCGAATATGAAGAGTTCCCGTTAACCGATGAGACAAGTAACCTCACCGAAAACTATCGTCAATTTGTAGAATTTACCCGTGATAAGCATTTCATGAAATTTTATTTTGATGTGCATCATCCCGATAAAAAACAAGACAATCTCATAGAAAAATGTCGTAAGGAAATCCGGGAACTGGCAGTCAAGACAGCATTGCCTGATGGCCAACTCGAAGCGGTTTTAAAGTACCTCGTACCTGCCTATGTACGATCAGACCAACTCGCAACATATAATCAAAACTGGCACGTAAGGGTCAGCATATTGATCCATATTTTGTCGGCATTTGCTGTTTCCGTTGTTGTGTTTCAGGTGATTTTTTACCATGACCTAAACTGAGCTATTCGAAAAAC
>CAIWRB010000348.1 GCA_903914955.1 uncultured Chloroflexota bacterium
CACAGGGCTAGAAAGTATTGCAGAACGATACAACAAACTACGTTATTCTCATTGAACCGCCGGATGCGGACCCGCATGTCCGGTGGTGTGAGAGGGGGCGGCTAATCACCGCTCCCTACTCGATTGTCTGGAGTGAATTAAGCAGACTTACGCGCCTGCATTGCGTCGCGTCCCCAGATCCATAATGCGCCGAGTCCGCACAGGATGACCGAGAAGTTGATCAGCCAGCCGAAGAATCCGATCGGCAGGAGCGGGAAGCTGAACAGCTCGATGATGAGAACGAGGATGGTCACGCCGATAACCATCGGCCAGACCTTATGTTCCGCCAGTGTCGGATTGGCGCGGTCCAATATCCACTTGCCCAGCATGTCTCCGACGACGATCTTTGTCAGATAGGTAGTTACCAGCACAAACACGATCGTGAGCCCAAACAGAGCGAGAATGCCGAGCCAGATGATCGAGCCGCTAATTCCACCGAGCTTGAGTAAGCCGAAGACCAATCCGCCGAAGATCATCACGAGTACGATCGCGAGCAGTCCGAAGAAGAACGCCGCCCATGCGATAGCACCCCAGCCCAGGCTTGCCCACGGTTGAGATTTGATCTTCTCAGGCAATGTCTTCATAAAAATTGGGAACAACCAACCGAGCAGAAGTCCGAACAGGATCAGGGTAATCATGGTGCGGAGCATGTCAAACGCCCACGTGCCGACTTTTTGAGCAGCCGTTGGTGGAACATAGCGCGCCTCAGTGCTAACTTGCGGCGCGGTCCGTGTGACTTTACCGACAACCACTCCGCTTGGGATAGGCAGGTCAACTGTGCTGGTGTATTTCAGGTTGCCGGCGATTTTAGCGCCATCGGCAACTGTCAGGCCAGATTGAACATTTGGGATCGAGATTGGAATGTTGGTCATGTAGGTGCTCATCGGCATGGATGATTTCGTGCCGTCGGTAGCATCCACGTAGGCTTGTACGTTTCCGCCGAAAGAGCCGGTGAGTTCAAGCGCTGCCGTGCCACCGAGTACATCCCCTGATACATTGCCAGCAAGCAATGCCTGGGCACTGCCAAAAACGATCTCGCCTTTAACGACGCTGCCTTTTTTTGTTTCAAGACTTGCGCCTCCAACCAGAAGATCGCTGCCAATGACCGCGCCTTCGCCAATTTGAAGCGCGGCTCCAGCGATGCGTGCGTCATCATTGACTGTGCCGTTGATGATCACAGTTTGACCCGCGGCAAGCAAGTCGCCTTCAACAGTTCCGTTGATGGTGATGTTCTGGCCAAATACGATCAGGTCACCTTTGACAGTTCCGTCAAGCACGAACACGTTCGCGGTGACGTACAGGTCATCATTGATAACCTCATCGGCTTTGATGGTGATCTTATCGCCTCCGCGGCCATCGAAGGCCAGCGCGGGTGTGGCAAAGGTCAATGTGAATAGTGCGAGCAGGGATAAAACAGAAAGAACTTTATAGATTGTTTTCATGGGATTCTCCTTTAATAATGTCCGTGAAGATATACGGCTCTTTCTTCAGGAAGTTGCAGTCAAATCGGATTTTTATTGGATATGATCTGCTTCGCGCAAACCGACAGTTGATCTTTCACCCTTGAGTGTTATCCCGCCCAGGCATGGTTCCCATAATTATTTTAAGACAGATAATTTTGAAGGATTTCCATCGTACCAATTTAATATCTCAATAAACCAGCCGCAAAATTTGAGATCACCAGCTTTGATCATTCCCTGCAATTCATCCACGCTGTAATAATTAATTTCTTCAATTTCAACGGGATCGAATTTTACTGTTTCAGG
>CAIWRB010000349.1 GCA_903914955.1 uncultured Chloroflexota bacterium
ATACTTCCGCCGATGGTGGTAAAAGCCGCCAAAGAAAGCGGACAGTTGAATGCCGCAGGTGACGGCATCATCTCCACCATGTGTGAAATGTGCGTATGGCGCTGCGGTGTGCTGGCAAAGATCAAAGAGGGGCGCGTCGTCAAACTAGATGGCAACTCCGAGCACCCACACTCACGCGGGAATCTCTGTCCGCGCGGACAATCTGGATTAATGAACACGTATGACCCTGACCGTGTGCTGACTCCGCTCATTCGAGTTGGGAAACGCGGCGAGGGAAAGTTCCGCCCCGCTTCGTGGGAGGAAGCTCTTGATCTGGTCGCAAGCAAAATGCTGGAGATCAAAGCTAAATACGGCGCAGAAGCGATGGTGTTTTCATCCACGCACAATTTAAGTCAGCCGTTGTTCGAGAATTTGCTGTACGCATTCGGCTCGCCGAATTATGGCACACAGCGCTCACTTTGCTTCAATGCAATGATTGTCGCAAACCTGATGACATACGGCATGGAAGAGCCCGCGCGTATTTACGATGACAACCTCAAATATATTTTGCTAACCGGACGCAACCTGCTCGAAGCGATATCTACATCCGAGACGCATGATCTGATCATGGCGATTGATCGCGGCGCGAAGGTCGTTTATCTCGATCCGCGCTACACCAAGACCGCATCCAAAGCTAGCGAATGGCTGCCGATTAAACCCGGAAATGATCTTGCTTTTCATCTGGCATTGCTCAATATCATCATCAGTGAAAATCTTTATAACAAATCTTTTGTTGAGAAAAACACGATCGGATTTGATGAACTAAAAAAGGAAGTAAGCAAATACACGCCCGATTGGGCTGCCCCATTGACCGGTATCGCTGCTGAAACGATCACACGCATCGCACATGAATTCACAGCTGCCGCGCCGCATGCACTGGCACACAATGGCTGGCGCACATCCAATTTTGTAAATTCATTCCATACTCAACGCGCCATCACAATCTTAAATGCTCTTGTCGGCAACTGGGATGTAACGATCACTGAAGCGGCTGGAGAGGAAAGTGCCACGTTAGGCGCGCCACCACAACCCGCTTACCCGCGCGTCACTGCATTGCGCCTCGACGGCGTGCCGTGGAAATATCCCGTTGTACCGTTCAAGATCGGTGTATTTCAGGAAATGCGCGACAACATTGTCAGCGGTGATCCATATCAGGCACACGGCTGGTTCATCTCACGTCAGAATCCAATCATGTCATTACCAGACCGCGGCAAAACTCTCGAAGCTTTCGGGAAATTGGATTTCATCGTCACGATGGATATCATCTTAAATGATACCGCGTGGTTTTCAGATGTCATTTTGCCTGAAGCCTCTTATCTTGAACGTTATGATCCACTTGTGTCTATTGGAAATAGGATATTCCTCCGCCAGCCCGTGATCGAACCACAAGGCGAAGCTAAATCTGCACTATGGGTTTACAAACAACTCGGTGAAAGGCTCGGGCTTGGCGATTTCTTCCAATATAAAGATGAAGAAGATTATCTGCGCCAACAACTGGCCCCAACAGGTATCAGCCTCGAAGAGATTAAAGCCAAAGGGTATGTTGAGCTTAAAGAAACCCAGCATATCGGAGAATCTACCGAAATGGCATGGAACACTCCCAGTGGAAAAATTGAATTGTTCTCCGACACGCTTGCTAAAGTAGGTTTTTCTGGCGTCCCCACTTGGGAAGAGCCACCGCAACCTGCCGAAAGTCAATTCTATTTACTGACTGGCAAAGTAGCTCAATCCACACAGTTTGGCACGCAAAATAATCTGTTGCTTCACAAATACTCAGATGAGCCACGGTTATGGATCAACGCAAAAACTGCCGCAAGCCTTGACCTCGTTGACGGAGATTGGGTCGAAGTCACCAGCACTGTCGGTCAGATCCATACCCGGTTATTGGTCACACAGGCCATTCGTCCCGATTGCTTATATATGACTCCAGGCTACGGTCACCTCTCCAAAGGTTTGAAAACAGCTTTCGGTGTTGGTGCAGCTGACTCGGCCGTCCATGTCACGTTCACTGATCCCATCAGCGGTGGACAGGCGCTCAGCCAAACTTTCGTCACGATCAAAAAGGCTTAGAGGTGTACTCATGACTGTAATTAAACATCACGCTTATCTCTTCGACGCCACACGTTGCATTGATTGCCGCGCCTGCATGGTGGCTTGCAGTGTCGAAAATAATATCGACATGGACAAGACCCGTATCTGGGTAGCGGGGCTTGGCATCACAGGTACATATCCTGAATTACAACGCGGAACGATGGTCTACCACTGTATGCACTGTAATCATCCTGATTGTATGTCGGCCTGTCCCGTTGGCGCTTACACCAAAGCGGATGAGGGGCCAGTGACGTACAACCCTGACCTATGTATTGGTTGCCGCTATTGTATGAACGCCTGCCCGTTTGGCGTGCCACACTTTGATTATGACAAAGGCATCATCGAAGGCGCATTCATCGACAAGTGCACCTTCTGTCCACAGAGAATCTTCAACGGACAGGAACCCGCTTGCGTTGAAACTTGTCCCACAGATGCCCTTGAATATGGCGACCGTACTGAACTGATAGTAAAGGCTCATACCCGAATCGCTGAGCATCCCACCCGTTATATTGACCACGTCTATGGCGAGTTCGAAAACGGCGGAACATCTTATCTGATTCTTTCACATGTTCCATTCAGTGAATTGGGTTTACCGAATTTGCCTGAAACTCCAGTAGATGAAGTCAGCGAAAAAGTAATGGAAATGACCATCCCGTTTGCCCTCGGCTGGGGGGCAGTTTTGACTGCGCTCACAACAGGTGTAGCGCTGTATGACAAAAAGAAAAAAGCCGCATCGAATGAAACAGCGGGGACAACAAAATGAAACTCAATCTAACGATTCAATCTCGTTTACGTTTAAACTTTAGCCCGTTGGTTTGGGTTCTGCTGACCCTGATGGGCATTGCCTTCGTAGTCGCTATGATGCGTTATGCTTTTGGCATCGGCACCATTAGCGACTTAAGTTATTCCTATCCTTGGGGCTTCTGGATCAGTTTTGACCTGTTCACGGGTGTAGCCATAAGCAGCGGCGGATTCCTCATGGCAGGCCTGGTTTACATCCTGCGCATCAAAGAATTTGAACCTTTGTTACGTCCCTCCGTTCTAACGGCATTTCTTGGATACATCATGGTTGCCATTGCACTACTCGTTGATCTCGGTCAGCCTCTGCGAATCTGGTATATGATGATCCACTGGAACGGCACTTCAGTGCTGCTCGAAATTGGCATCTGTGTGATGTCTTATCTCACCGTGCTAGCCATCGAGTTTGCACCTGTTGTATTCGAAGGCGTGAAATTGCAAAAATGGGCGCATCTCATCCACAAGTTCATCATGCCCTTCGTCATCCTTGGCGTGGTACTTTCCACACTGCATCAATCATCGCTTGGCTCGCTCCTTCTTATTCAGCCTGCCAAATTGCACCCACTGTGGTGGACTCCCATTCTACCCATTATTTTTTTCACTTCCGCAATTTCGATCGGTCTGTCGATGATCATCCTTGAGTCTTCGCTAAGTTCACGCTACTTCCAGCGCGGATTGGAAACTCATCTGCTCGCGAAGCTTGCCAAAGCCATCCCTGTTGTGCTTGTGATCTATGGTCTTCTCAAGTTCGGCGAACTGACCGTTGCTGGCGACCTTCATTATCTATTCACCAGTGGAACGATGAGCGTCCTGTTCTGGACGGAAACTCTTATTGGAGTCATCATACCGATTCTTTGGTTCTCAATCAATAAGAATCGCGAAAGCGCAAACGGTCTGCTCACAGGCGCAATCATCGTATTGACTGGTATGATCCTCAACCGTTTCAATGTCAGTTGGTTCGCGGTCAAGCACCCTGATCCACTCTTCTATATGCCAACCTTTATGAGCAATGTTAAGTACTTCCCCACACTGCCCGAAGTTGCAGTATCCATTGGAATTTTCTCAGCAGGCATCCTCGCCTTTGGACTCGCAGCCAAATACCTACCTGTCTTTGACGATGAACATTCGCATACAGCACATATGGGCGATTAGAAATGATCCTTTAATGGTTGTTACCTTTGTTCAAAACTGATGAAATAAACAGCGTGAAAAGGAGGCAATCCAATTTTGGGCGTCATTTAAAAAACTCTGAACACAACCATTCCACAGCCTGAATGGCAATATTTTGAAGTTAATATTGCCAGCATGCAGAATAGTACATTTTCAAGCAAGACTGTGTCCAAAATTAAAACTCACAAAACACTTTATACCTTGAGCTGAAGTTATCTATGCACCAATTATTGCGGACCAGGCTTTGTTCGATATGGTGGATCAATTCCTGTCTATATTGACCGATGGTTTCCTTGTACTCAAGACAGACAAAGTTGCCGAACTGCTTGCAAGCGCAACTCCGCCTGTTTTGATCGATCTGCGTAATGAAGACGAACGTTTAAACAGCGGTTACATTAAAGACTCGATCAATATTCCCCTGCCGAAACTCTTCACGAGTCTGGATCAACTTCCAGCGGATATAGAAACAGCTATCATCGTCTACTGCGGCTCTGGTCTGCGCGGATCCATCGCCCTAACAGGTCTTCATCTGCTAGGTTACAAGAATGCCATCAACATTGGCGGTGGATGTAAATACTGCAGTCACTTCAGCGACTCCACCCACCGTGATCGATGTACGTACTGCTGACGAATTCGCAACTGATTATATCAAGGGCTCGGTAAATATTCCCATTAACGTTTTCCTTGCTGATCTGACTTTATTACCCGCCGACAAAACGGCCGCGATAATCACAGTTTGTCAATCCGGCTATCGCGGATCAATGGCCATGATGGAACTGCGACCGTTCGGTTATACCAACGTAAATAGTATTGCAAAGGGTATCAACGGCTGGAACGCCGAGACGTTACCCCTCGAAAAGTAAGAAATATACTGAAAGCGGGTACAAATTGAGGTTTTAAGAAATCGTAAAAAAAGATTTGGTA
>CAIWRB010000350.1 GCA_903914955.1 uncultured Chloroflexota bacterium
GGGCAGGATATCGCCGAGGTCATCAACCCGATGAAGATGTTCGAGTATATGGCCTCAGGCCGCGCGATCATCTCAGCGGATCTGCCGTCCATTCGGGAAGTGCTGAATAATAGGAATGCGGTCTTTTGTGAGCCTGCGGATACTGGAAAGCGCCGCCCGGAGACTCTCGAAATGTGGAAGTTGGAAATTGAAGTTTTGCTTGCGGATGGATCGCGCAGGCGAGAGCTGGGGGATCAAGCGCGGAAAGATGTGCAGCGCCTGACCTGGGTCAAGCGCGAGGAGAATATAATGCGGGTTATAATAGCGGGATTATAGGTACAATTTTAGATATAATTTGTCGTATGTTTTCAAATCACAAAATATTAGGGATACTATGCGGATCACAAAATACCTGCGCACCGATCAAGATAATATTACCCGTTTCCTCGCCGTGCTTGGCAGCGGCTCTGTCCTCCTGAGTACAAGCAAGCGCGCCCGTCCCAGCTTCTTTATTATTGCATACACCTTTATCAGTGAATATATTGAGGAAGGTTTTTATAAAAAAGAAGAGTTGTTGATCAAGGCCTTGGAAGGTGGCGGCTTTCCGTCTGACGATGGACCGATCAATGCCATGCGGGCCGATCATAAAAAAAGTCACGATGCCGCAGAGTTGTTGATCGGCGCTGCGAAGCATTGGGAGGCGGGGGATGAAATGGCGCGCTCCGAGGTGGGTTGGGCCACCAGCCAGTACACCTCCGCTGTTCGGCAGCATCTGGATCGTCTCAAAAACTTGATCTTCCCGCTGCTTGAGCAAACCATCACAGTTGACGAAGAACATATTGTCACGGAAGGGATGAGTAACATGATCTTTGAAGGCAGCTTGAAGGATGGTACAGAGAAATATATCAAGTTGATCGGAGAGCTTGAAGACGAGTTGAGCGACTGGAAATAAGATCAGGAACTCCAGAATCAAATTGAAGAGCAGTCTAAATGATCTGCTCTTTTTATTTTTAATGGCATATGTTACAATGACCTATATTATAGGTCATATGAACTATAATATAGGTCGGATAGGAGTTTTGATAAAATGATCGAAACGCTATTAGGTTCGAAGAATGCCGAAAGGGTATTAATTTATGTTTTCGCGCGTGAAGAGGGTTACGCGCGAGAAATTGCAAATTACTACAAAACCGGCTTGACCCCCATTCAAAAGCAATTAGAAAAACTTGAAGCAGGCGGAGTATTGGTAAGTCGCGAAGTTGGTCGGGCGCGCCCTTATTTATTTAATCCGCGTTATCCATTTTTGAATGAGTTGAAAAATTTGCTTGAAAAAGCCCTTTCATTTTATCCGCAGGAAGAGCGGGACGATTTGATCATGAACAGACGCAGACCGCGTGCAAATGGAAAAACCTTATGAAGCAAATCAGAAACATGACTCAGGTTGACAGGCACGAGGAGTGTCACAAATGTCCATTGCCTAAAAATTATATATAATATACAATCCTGCAATTCTGAAGAGAAACCTTGCAGGCGTTTGATCATACCCAACTCGTTTCCCAAAGGAAAGAAAGCGATAATCCATTTCTAGAATTCCTCAGAGTGCTGGATCTGAGCATGGGATTGTATGTCCTTCCCGCCGGGGGATAAATACCCAGTCAACGCATACGGAGAACGAGAGCGGTAAGGCGCAGGCGGATGAAGAAGATCGCGCCGTTTAGGCAGGCTCGATCGTGTATGTGGCGAAGAATGTGGAGTATGGATCCCATTCAATCGAGGAAGAGTAACCGTAATTGTATTCTTCAGCCAGCGGAATATTCGTTGGGTTTATAATTGGATTATGACGAAAATAGATAAAATTCTTGAAAAAGTCTTGCGCGGAGCATCCGATGCAAATATGGATTTTCAGGATGTGTGCCAACTATTGAACAAGCTTGAATTTCAGGAGAGAATTCGCGGCAGCCATCATATTTTTTCAAAAGATGGAGTAACTGAAATTGTCAACCTGCAGGCGAAAGGTTCAAAGGCAAAGCCGTATCAGGTCAAGCAGGTTCGCAATTTGATTTTGAAATATAAAATGGCAGGTGAAAATGATTAAATATGAATTAATCCTCTATTGGAGTGTGGAAGACGATGCGTTTATCGCCGAAGTACCCGAACTGCCTGGCTGCATGGCTGATGGAGCGACCTATCACGAAGCACTTGTGAATGTGGAGCAAATCGCACAAGAGTGGCTTGAAACCGCTCGCGAACTGGGCAGGGA
>CAIWRB010000351.1 GCA_903914955.1 uncultured Chloroflexota bacterium
TCTGATTATTTTTCGAATTTAGTTGTAATTGCAGTAAATTTAGAAATTTTTGAGATAGATTGACTTGCTTTTCACTATCGTTAGTATGGGAAAGGCTATCTAGAAAACTAGCCTGTTTACTGTTTTTCTTTTCAATAGGATAAATATACAAGGGGAATAAAACATTTCCACCTCTCCTAAATAAATTAAAGTCAGCAATACGATTTGTGCATATTAATATATCCCATTCGTCATTGCCAGTTACTTGACCAGCGCGTCCAATGTTTACAGATAAATTGTCTCCAGACAACATGTGACGTTGAATTTGAAAAACTGGTCTCTCCATAATTTCTGGGGAATAAAAGATATATCTATTGTCAAATGGACGGTAAGTGCAGGTTGTTAAAGATTTTTCCCAGCCCTCATCCTCTCTTAAATCTTTGCGGGCATCTTTTATTGTGATTGTACTTGTGTCTCTAAGATTATATTTTTCTTTTATGTTGTCAGCAGAGATTTTTGACTCAGGAGATCGAAATTCTTCAATACGTTTTCTTAGTAGTTTTCTATCGAAATCAATAAGAAACTCATCTCTTGCGGAAACAAACCCAACATTGTATTCCTTGAAAATATCCTTAATGGGAATATAGTTGTCGTATTCTTTTTTTAGTTCATGATTTTGTGGAGTAAATAGATAATAAGGTTGTGTTGGAAGCAGAGTGTTCCACTTGATATTATTAATTCCAGATGTCAAAAGATCAGAATATTTTTGCTCTCGTAAGCCCCATAAATCGCTGTGAACTATTTCAGGACTTTTATGCTCGACATGTTTCTTAAATGACGAAATTACCGAAACGCCAGGTTGAATATCAAACACGTTTTCGTCTTTTGAGCCATTGGGAGTAGTCTCTTTTTTCTTTAGATTGCCGTGTAAGTCGAGTATATGAATTTTAGAGAAGGTTTTTAGTAATTGTTGGCGCATTCCACGAAATGTAGCATTGTCTAAATATCCATGATTTGTAATCATCGCAAGAATGCCTGTCCCGCTCTGGTCAATTCTCCATTGGGAAAAGCGGAGAAATTTTACATAATCATCTTGTAGCCATTTTGGTTGCTTTTCGCCAAGCGGCTTTCCATCCACTTGGTAGTAATCTTGCAACAATTTGCCAATAAAATTCCATGAACCATCTTCGTTTTTACTAGCATTGGCAGAATTACCAGAATACGGTGGATTACCAATCACCACCGTAAAATGCACCCCGCGCTTCACATCATTCACCGCCTGCGACTCATGTCCAAGCGCCTCAAATAAACTGGCGGCGCTGCCCTGTGCCAGTTGCGAAGGTTCTTCCAGCGCGTTCGTCAGATAAATATTCGCGCGTTGGTCGCTGGCAAAGCGGTAGCCCGTTTCAAACAACTTCAAACCGATTTTCATGTGGGCAATCGCATACGGAGCCATCATCAACTCGTAGCCGTACAGGCGCGGCAAAAGCGACGTCGGCACGTACTCGTTCCACGCCGCTTGAATCTGTGCCGCGCTTTTGCCCTGCTTCTTCCACTTGGCGACCATCGTCTTGTAGATCACATCAATCACTTCCACCAGGAAGGTCGCCGTCCCCGTGGCAGGGTCGAGAATCATCACAAAGAACGAGTTCGCCGCCACGCCCTTGGGGATTTTTACCTCCGCGTTACGGGCAACCATCTCGCCCCACGTGGCAGTCGCCGCCAGCCCATCCTCCAAACCGAATTCCGATTGCAGCAGTTCATGCACGCCGCGCACAATATAAGACACCACAGGCTTGGGCGTATAAAACACCCCGCGCTGCACCTTCAAAGCCTTATCGTAGGCTTCCAGGAAATCTTCATAAAAACGGATAACGGGGTCTTCGCCCTCGGCGCGGTTATTGAAATCGCGCAGGATGGCAGGCAGGTCGGTCTCGTCACTGCGCAGCAACTCCACCACATCCTGAATGCCCAATTCATCGAAGTCAATCCCGCCGCGCCCGTTCCCCTTTCGCCCGCCCGCGTGTAAAAACGTCCCCAGCATTTCCTTCAAAAATGGATTGGTGACGGGCACCATCTCGGTGATATTCTCCGCCACCAGCGCGGTACCTTCCGCCCCGCCCGACATATCCGTGCGCGAGATGGCAGCGGTCAACAGCCCGTAGGTGATGGTCTGCGCGTACGTATCCGCAAAATCCGCCTCGGTCAGGTCATGGATTAACGCCGTCTGAAACGCCTTATGCAGTTTCCGCAGGACGCCGCGTTCCGACTCGTGTGCCATGATGGTCTCCGCCGCCGCGCGGATTCTACGTGCCAATTCTGCCAGCCGCGCCGCCAACGCATCCGCCGTACGAATCACATGCCCAGGCTTATGCTTGAAGGCCTCCGCCCACGACTCGCGCCACGCCTGCACATCCTTCGGGTTCTGCGGCCAGAGCAATTTCTCCTTCAATGTCTTCGCCACGTAATCAATCTTCAACACCGTATCCGCCCCATCCCAACCGAGCACCCGCAGCGTCGGCAAATCCCCCGCCTCTTGATGGAAGTGCGCAAACGTGATTTCGCGCCTGTCGGATTTTTCACTGCCCACCGCCGAGATGAACAACAGGTCGTCGAGATTCCACGTCGCCTGATTGGATTTCCCGCCTCTCTTCTTCGCCACAAGTTGGTTCAAAATCCGACGCATTACCGTCACTGGAAGTTTCTTCGGCTCGAAATCAATCCAAAAAATCCCCCACGGCTGCCCGCTCACCAACGGACGCAACTGCTTCGCCGCCCGCACCTTCACCGCCGAATCCTTATCCAACCCCAACTCCTCTGGGTCGTAATCAAAGGTCAGGCTGTCCGCCTGCTCTTCATCGACGGGCCAGCCAAGGTCGGTACGCAGATACTTTATCAACGCGGGAAAGTTCTTGATGGTTTGAATGTTGGTGGGCATAAATAGTTATTCTCCGTTTACGGTACAACCGCTGGTTGAGTAGCCGCGCTCGCTTGCCCCGATGTACTTTCGGGGTGTTCTTCGCGGCGTATCGAAACCAGCAATCCTCACAAGACATGAAATCGTATCCGTTCAGTTGGGTAAAAATATGTAATGACAAGTAAGGAAGGTATTGAAAAACAAGTGAATAAAGGCAATTGAAAACGAGAGGAAAAAA
>CAIWRB010000352.1 GCA_903914955.1 uncultured Chloroflexota bacterium
TAAAAGTTACGCCTCCTGTTGGATATATCAGCGCGGTGGACACAGCCAACATCGGTGACACAACAACCCCGAATAATAATATTGATAATAATGATAATGGCGTCGGAACAGCCACGGGTATTGTAACAAGTAATTTGGTGACCCTGACCCCGGGAGGCCTCGGCGCGGCTTCAAATAACGTGGTCAGTAATTCAAGCGGAACAACCTCAAATCCGACAATGGATTTTGGATTTATTGCATCAAGTGGATTTTCCAAAACAATTGTGGATACGAATCAATCCTTTACCAGCGGGAATGATGTGGCGATTGGCGAGATCGTAACATACCAGGTTTCGATTAACCTTCCTGTTGGAGTGTCTCTTGAAAATGTAACCATCACAGACCGCATGGATAAGGGTCTCGCATATGTGAATTGTTTGTCTGTCAATGTGGGTGGCGCAGATTTGACATCTACGATTTGCCCATCGGCAGTGGTCTCATCCATTACCGACTCTGCAGATTTAGTTTCCAACCCCGCCAACCCGGGCAGACAGGTGATTTTCAACCTGGGAAATATTGCCGCACTGAATGAAGTCCCACAGATCGTCATTCAATATCGGGCTGTTGTACTTGATGTGATCGAGAATCAACGGGATATTAAGTTGAAAAATAACGCTGTCTGGGCATGGACTGGCGGCTCATTCACAACAAGTGCCCCTGATGTAACCATAGTTGAGCCGAATCTCACGATAGCAAAAACCGCCAATGTAAATTTTATAGCGAACGGCTCGGCGGCTACCTTTACGCTTGAAATTTCCCACACACCATCAAGCAATGCTGACGCTTTTGATGTTGTAATATCGGATGTTTTGCCGCCAGGCTTGGATTATGTTGCAAATTCAATTAATTGTGACGCCGGCGAACAGGATCCCGATGTTGGCTCTTGTGTTTACGATGCCGGAACTCGCACAATTAAGGCTCAATGGAGTGTATTCACACAATTACCAGCCAATGCTCGGGGTATCATTCGATTTGGTGTAGTTGGAAATGAATCCATTCCTGCAAATGGCAATCTAACCAATATAGCAAATGTTGAATGGACAAGCCTCCCTGGTAATCAAATTATTACTCAGTCGTTCTTCAATAAGTTTGGAACAGAGAGATTTTACGATCCGACCGACCTGATCAATTTTTATAATGCCAGTGCATCACTTTCACTTACACCTCTTGGCGATGGAGGTAATGGTGGAGGTAGAGCCGTTAAGATAAATAATGTTTCTGTTTTTCGCCCTGGTGGATTTCTTATCCCGGTAACAGGTTTTGCGCCTAATACTGTGACAACCTTGGATTCAAGACTTCGCCCAGCTTACAACTCAACGAGTCTCATCATAGAGATTCCTGTGATCAAAATGAAAACCTCGATCGTTGGCGTTCAACTAAAGAATCGGAATTGGGATATTTCCTGGCTTCAGGATCAAGTTGGATGGTTGATTGGGACTGCATACCCATCGTGGGAGGGCAATAGCGTTCTCACGGCTCATTCTGTTAATTCAGATGGAAAACCCGGAATATTTTCAAACCTGAGAAGCTTGAATACAGGCGAATATATCTTTGTGAATAACCTGGGCTATCGCTATACCTATAAAATTATTTCAAATAAATACGTGCAGCCTGATGACATTACCGTGTTAAAGCACGAAGAAGAAGCGCATCTCACTCTAATTACATGCGATGCCTTTGATGAAAAGACGGGCACATATCTTCGCCGAGTTGTGGTGCGGGCTGTATTAGTGGATGTTCAGGAAATAAAATAAGTTTACGCTTTGAATCAAAAAAGGCCGGCCCGATTTTTGGCCAGCCTTTTTTGATTGTTTTTAGGTATCCGTTCAGTTGGGTAAAAATATGTAATGACAAGTAAGGAAGGTATTGAAAAACAAGTGAATAAAGGCAATTGAAAACGAGAGGAAAAAA
>CAIWRB010000353.1 GCA_903914955.1 uncultured Chloroflexota bacterium
GGAATTCAGGGGCAAATCAAGATTTGATCTGATTACCAAAACTTAAATTGACTGAGTCCCAACCCTGCCAGTTGTAAGGGAATCCCTGCGAGGCGTGATAGAAAAAAAATAAAACCCCAAAACAATGAATTAACAAAAGGTACATACCATAGTACAAGGAAAACTCCCCATGAAAGCATCCCGCGCATTGAATTGAGTCTTACAAGAATATCAATGGAAAGATACGGCTCAATCGCGCCGAATCCATCAAAGGGCGGCAGGGGAATCAAGTTGAGTACGACCGCTGAAATTTGAAGCAAACCAAGGAAGGCGACGCCGGGCCAAATTCCAGTAGCGGTGATCGGCCCAAAACGCAGGATCAAGCCGAGGACTAAAGCAAGAATCGCGTTGGAAAAAGGTCCCGCGAGCGAGACAGCAGTCTCCCATTTTTTGTCACGCAATCTCCATCTTTCAATGTATACTGCGCCGCCGGGCAGGCCGATCCCGCCCATCAAAAGGAAGATCATGGGAATCAGCAATGAGTAAACGGGGTGTGTATATTTAAGCGGATTGAATGTGAGATAACCTTTGTCTTTCACGGTGATGTCACCGCCGTAATAGGCAACGAGCGCGTGCGAAAATTCATGTAGGCAAAGCGAGAAGATCCAGCCGACGATCACGATCACAAAAGTAAGAAGATTCATTTTTCATATCCTTTGGGATGCGACTTGTGCCATCCCCACGCGCTGGAAAGGATCGCCTGCATGTTGGTATGCTTTGGCTTCCAGCCTAATTCATCCATGATTCTTTTTGGAGATGCGACCAGACGCGCCGAATCTCCGGGTCTGCGCGGCGCTTCGATCGCGTGTATGGCGTGACCTGTAACCTGTCTCGCCGTCTCGATCACTTCTCTCACTGAGAAACCATTTCCGCTGCCGAGGTTGTAGATCATTTTGTCGCGAGATTCAAGCGCGCCCAAAGCCAACAAATGCGCGGAGACCAGATCCGCGATGTGAATGTAGTCACGAATACAAGTTCCATCAGGTGTGGGATAGTCAGTTCCATAAATGGTCGCGGATTCAGCCTGCCCTAACGCGATCTGCAAGACGCGCGGGATCAGATGTGACTCAGGCTGATGCGCTTCGCCACGTCCGGGCAACGCTCCGCTGGCGTTGAAGTAGCGCAGGGCGGCGAAATGCAATCCGTGAATACTGCGATACCATTCGAGCGCCTGTTCGGTCATCAGTTTTGTATGACCGTACACATTCGTCGGGTTGATGCGCGATTCTTCGGTCAACGGTTCTTCGCTGGATTGATACACAGCAGCCGTGGATGAAAACACAATCCGCTTGACACCGGTCTGCACGGCAGTTTCCATCAAATGCAGGGAGTTCACAAAATTATTGCGAAAGAATTTCCCCGGGTCTTTCATGCTTTCACCGGCTTCGATGAACGCAGCGAAATGCATGATGGCGTCAAATTTGTTGATTGTCAGCGCCTCAGCCAGCGAATGAGTATCATCAAGATTGGCGTGAATAAATTTTGCGTCCGCGGGCACCGCCGCGCGATGACCTGTGACAAGCGAATCATACACAGTAACGGTATGCCCGGCTTTGATCAGCGCTTCAGCGGTAGCGGAACCAATATATCCCGCGCCGCCTGTAACGAGTATGTTCATGTGATCTCCTGAAAAAAAATCTAGGGAAATTATATCTTATCGTTTTCACGTGGTTAGAAGTCTCGTGATTTCGGCGCATGACTCGCGTCGGGAGATTTGGCACTCCCAAATTATTCTCATCATTCCCCTGTTGGATTTTCCATCCACCGTTGTGCGTACCAGCGCAGATATTCTTCCACATGATCGCCCCAATAATCTTCGGTGTGTGCACCGGGGTAAAAATGAAACTCATGGATAAAATTATTACTAGTCAGCTTTTCTTCAAATGGGATAATGCTTGATAGTTCAGAGTCCACGTCGCCGACATCCAGCCACAATTGCGGACGATCATTTTCCGGCAAGGCTTCGATCATTCTTTCAATATAAGGCCCATCCTTCACGAAGATGGCCGGCGAGTGCAAACCAAGAGCGCCAAATAATTCGGGGTGAACAAATCCCAGTTCAACAGTCCAGCCGCCGCCGCGTGAGAGACCGCCGAGTGAACGGTGGTCGCGATCAGCGAGTGTGCGATAGTTCGCATCCACATAGGGGATGAGAGCATTGATAAGGCGGTTACCAAAACCCGAGCCTGCCTCCAAATTCCAGTAACGGTCATCAGGGAAGACGATCACAAAAGGGACGATCTCACCTGCATGAATGAGCTGATCTGCAATCTGCGGCACACCGAGTCGCACCCATTGATCGTCGGTATAAGTCTGACCGTGTAGTAAATATAGAACGGGGAAACGAAGGTCGGTGGAGCTTTCATAACAAGGAGGCAGATAAATAAGAAATTCCTGCGGAGGCTTTGTGGTCTCAACCACATCTTTCTGAACACGGCCAGATTCATCCTGACAAGTGAATGGAGTGGATGTAGCGCTAACGGGTAGTGGGCTTGGAGTAAAAGTGACTGGAACGGCGCTCGAGGAAAAAGTCACCGTCACTGTGGGGGTTGGCGCAAGGGCTGTTTGAGCAGGAATCATTTCAGTCGGTGAAGAGCAAGCCGAAATTCCGATGAGAAACGAAATACAAGTTGCGATGATATTTGCTTGACGGGTATTCATCCTTCGCATTATACTCGGCCAGTCCATTTCATCGGGGCGTGGCGCAGTCCGGCTAGCGCGCTTGCTTTGGGAGCAAGAGGTCGGAGGTTCGATCTGCGGTACCCCGTACACAGGGTTGGAAAAAGAAAATTGTCACCCATATATCCATATATGGTGGCAAAAATGGCAGCAAATAAAAAAACAGGTCAAAACAGAACGCTTACCTCCCCAAAGTTGGTCGAGGCATATACTGACTTTATTTTGTCACGTCAGGCTATGCAATGCAGTCCATCAACGTTGGAGTTCTACAAATACACTGCGGCTGTATTTCTTTTTTGGTTGGAAGGAAAATTGATCACCTCCCCACAAGAAATATTAGCAAGGCATGTCCGCGGGTTTCTCGCAGAGCTGTCAGAACAAAAAAAATCCGACTGGACCCTTCACGATAACGCGCGTGCGATCCGTACCATGCTGAAGTTCTTTCACGCGGAAGGATACATGTCAAATCCCACAACATTCACCATGCCAAAGATCGCCCAGAAACGACTTCTGGTACTCAGTGCAAATGAAGTCAACACGGTATTGAAGGCCTGTTCGGTACAAGAAAAAGCGATCATCCTTCTCATGGTGGATACCGGCTTACGCCGTTCAGAAGTTACCGGTTTGGATTGGGGGGATCTGGACATGAACACAGGACTAACAAGAATTAGACGGGGTAAAGGCGGCAAGGCTCGTTCGGTGGTATTGGGAGCCATCACCCGCAGAGCATTACTATCATACAGACGTCAATTAGTAGATACCCGTGATAACGATCCACTTATTCAATCCAGCCTGGGGGGAAGGTTTACCGGGTCGGGCTTACTACAGTTGTTTCGTCGTATCCGCAAAGCATCAGGCGTACCTATAACTCCCCACAGTTTAAGAAGAACATTCGTCATTCTATCGCTTAGAGCTGGCATGGACCCTTTGCATTTACAAGCTCTGTTGGGACACGGATCTTTGGAAATGGTCTATTACTACGCACAAATGCAGGACGAGGATCTGTTGCAAGCGCATAATTCATTTAGTCCAATCGATAACCTGCACAAGCTGAAATAGGATATTCGATGGATATTTTTTGGTTTGTCATAATTTATAGCCTTAATATGCCGGGAGAGGAAGAAGATGA
>CAIWRB010000354.1 GCA_903914955.1 uncultured Chloroflexota bacterium
TCTCACTTTTTAGTCACAACTTACTTCTTCCCATTCTTAAACGCTTCCTTCAACGTCACGCCCAGGCGCGTCACTCCTTCACGGATCACATCCGGTGAAGCGAACGAGAAATTGAGACGCATGGTATTTGCCCCGCCGCCATTGGCATGGAAGGCTGCACCCGGCACAAAGGCCACCTTGCGTTCCACCGCAACTTTCAGCACTTCAGCCGCATCCAGGTTCTCAGGCAACACACCCCACAGGAACATGCCGCCCTGCGGTTTTGTCCAGCGCACCTCGGGCGGGAACATCTCCGCCATCATTTCAAGCATCACATCGCGGCGTTCCTTATAGGTGGCACGGATCACTTTAACATGATCATCCAGGAAACCGCCCTTGGCCACATCAAAGGCCACATGCTGGTTGAAGGACGAGGTATGCAGATCCGCGGCTTGCTTGGTCATCACCAATTTACGAATGACCTGCGGCGGCGCAATGACCCAGGCCAGGCGCAGACCGGGCGCGAGCAATTTTGAGAACGTGCTGAGGTAAATGACGTTGCCTGTATATTCATCCCCGTCCTCGTTATGATAACGGCTGTCGAGGGTCGCAACGGAGGGGATATGCTCGCCTTCATAACGCAGTTGCCCGTATGGATCATCCTCAATGATCGGCACGCCATATTTATCGGCCAACTCGACCAGTTTCATTCGGCGCTCGAGGCTGAGCGTACAGCCGGATGGATTTTGAAAATTCGGCAGCACATAAATGAACTTCGGCCCGAAACGCAGGGCTTCCTCCAATTTCTCGACGATCATGCCCTGCTCATCCACCGGCACGGAAATATACTGCGCGCCGTAGGCATTCCAGGCCTGTAAGGCGCCCAAATAAGTGGGCGATTCCACCACCACATAATCGCCGCGATTAATGAACAGGCGCCCGATAAAATCCAGGGCCTGCTGCGAACCGGAGGTGATCAAAACATTATCGGCGGTCACGTCCACGCTGAAGCGCGAATTATGGCGCGCGATCATTTCACGCAGGGGCAGGTAGCCTTCCGTGGTGCTGTATTGCAGGGCTTGCGCACCCTGTGTTTCCAGAACATGATTGCAGGCCGCTTGAAATTCCTTCAACGGGAAAACCTCCGGCGCAGGCAGACCTCCCGCAAAAGAGATAATGTCGGGCTGTTCGGTGAACTTCAACAACTCCCGGATGACCGAACTTCCCATTTTTTGCGTGCGATGTGCATAGCGATATTCCCAGGGTGTCTTCATTTACGCTCCTTAATTATGAGATAAAAAAAACTGACAGGTACGTGTGTACCTATCAGGCCTGCTGACTGCTTAAGGCATAAGGATGCCCAAAAGGTCTATAGCTAGAATCCATTCCATCGTTTTCTTATCTTACCCACTTTTAGGCAGGACTGCAACGATTTTAAGCATTTGAATTTAAGACAAATTTCCCTCGATGATCTTTTCGACGGAAACCCGGGTATAAAAATCCAGCGGCAGGGCAAGCGCCTCATCCAGCCTGACCCAAACATACTCCTCCGCTTCGTCGTTTAGCGTCACCGAAAGAGAGTCCGTTTTGCAGGCGTAATCGAAAAATATATAATGGCGTTTTTTCCAGAATGAGGGGTCGTACACGAATTCCTGAAAGTTGATGAACTTCAAGTCGTACACGTCCAGCCCGGTCTCCTCCTTCGCCTCACGGAGGGCAGCCTCCTCGATGCGTTCGCCCAGCTCCACATGCCCGCCGGGGACAATATATTTAGCGGGGAATTTATGGCTCTTCAACAATAATAATTCGCCGGCCGGGTTGAAAATAAAAACACCCGCTGTCGGTTCTGGAAAAATTTGATCTGACATTTTGCTCCTTATCCAAAGATCGCGATCACCATCACACCTGCAAAAACGATCGCCGCCCCCACCACACGGACGCCGCCCATTTCCTCCTTCAGGAAGCGCCAGCCGAGGAAGGCCCCGATCACCGCGCTGACCTCGCGGATCGCGCCCGAATAACTGAGCGGCGCAAAGGTATATGCAAAGAGCGCCATCATATAGGCCACCAGTCCCAACACACCACCCAGCAATAAATAACCGTGATTTTTTTTCCAGACATCCACGAAGGAACCCCAGCCATAACGGCGCGCGATATAAGGCGTGGTGACCAAGGGAGTCATCATGAACATGAACAGTCCATACGGCATGGCGGGGCCGTGCTTGACGGCCGTGCCGTCAATAAAAGTATAAATTGAAATAACCAAAGCCACAGAAAGCGCTGTGAGAATTCCGCGCAGGTGCGGCTTTTCGCCTTTGTTCTGCAAGAGCGTGGTCGCGCCGATCAGGATGATGCCGCTGGTGATCATGGCCAGTCCGATATATCCGCCGAAGGTTAATTCTTCGCGCAAAAATATCGCCGACCATAAGACCAGCATGGCGGGTGCCGATCCGCGCGCAATGGGATAGACGAGCGAAAAGTCATGATCGCTGTATGCGCTGCACAGCAGGATAAAATAAAGGGCCTCCAGCGCCATGCTCAAGACCGCGAAGAACCACATCGAGCGCGGCGGCAGCCCGACAAAAAAGATCAAGACTGTTGAAAATAATCCACTGAGGATCACCTGCCAACCCATGGCGATATATTTTTGCTCGGAACTCTTAAGCAAAAAATTCCATAGGGCGTGCATGGAGGCGGAAAAGAAAAGCAGGATCAGGGCGGTAATTGGCATTTTTTATCTCATGAATGGGGGGATTCGTTACGGACGTGAAAAGCATTCGCCCTGCTCGACCACTGGAGTTTATATGAAAAATTCGATCAACTTTTGATTCACTTCTTCACTGGCGTCATGTTGAACCCAATGTGTAGACTTGCCAAAGAAGGTCAACTGCCCCTCATCGCACAGGTCAATCGAAGGCTGCGCCATCTCGGAACTAAGCGCTACATCACGCTTGCCCCATAACATGATTGTAGGAACCCGCACGCGCCGCGCAGATGATTTTTTTTTGCTGATCGCGTGACGCAATCCACGGCGTAGCGCGGCGCGATACCAATTCAACATTCCCGTTAAAGCGCCTTTTTGTGACCAGGCTTTTTTGTACTCAACGACATCTGCGTCGGTGAATGTATTTTTGCGTCCTGAACGGGTCAGCATGCGCGCCAGATATTCATAGTTATTTCTGCTTAATATCCATTCCACAAACCAGGGAATTTGAAAGAAGAAAACATACCAGGATTTCTTGCGCTGCGCGGGATTGTTCAGCACAAAATCCACCATCACATCGGGGTGCGGCACATTCAAGACCGCAAGTTTTTCCAGACGTTCCGGATGATTAATGGCAACTGTCCACGCGACGACTGCACCCCAATCATGCCCAACAAGTTTTGCTTTTTGAATTCCAAAATGATCGAACAAGCCGACAATATCTTTTGCGAGAATATCCACATCATAAGCAGATATGCCATTTGGTTTATCTGATAAGTTATATCCACGCTGGTCAGGGACAATGACACGAAACCCTGCTTCCACCAAAGCTGGGATCTGATTCTTCCAGCCGTAGTGGAATTCAGGAAATCCATGTAATAAAACGACCGCCGTCCCATTTTCAGGTCCGTCGGTCATTACGTGCAGGTTGATTTCATTGGTGGTGATGAATTGACTTTTCATCCCGCTAGTATAACGGAATTCTTGCCCCGTTCACTTTACTGGCTTCATCTGAAAACAAATAAGTCATCGCTGAGATAATTTCTGCTGGGGTGGTGCCCTCGCGCAGTGCTACGCCTTTTGTATTAATGGATCTAACGTGGATGATATTCGCGGTCAATCCACTGTCTTTGAATTCTTCAGCCAGAGTCAACACCAAACTTTCCTGTGCAGATTTTGCCGCAGCGTATAAAGCCATCTTCGCGGCAGGATTAGTCGTCACAGGCATGGATACGATCATCACACGCCCCCACTGACTCGCGGCGATATGCGGCACAAACGACTGGAGCAAATGAAATGTTGTCCACGCGTGCTGATCGAGCATGGAATCAAAATCGTCCGCGTTTGATTCCGGGATGGTCCTACCGCCCGTCCACCCGCCGACAAGATGGATCAAAGCGTGGACACTGCCAAATTTGGAAAGAACAGCTTCAGCCGAGCCATGAACCGCCGGCCCGTTGAGCAGGTCAATGGTCTGAGAATAGAGTCTCTCGCTGGGCAAATCCAAATCACGGACCAGGACATCCAATTTAATTGGATCCCGGTCAAGCAGCGCAAGATTGTGCCCCCGCTCTGCAAAAGTTTTGGCAACGAGATTTCCTAATACGCCGGTTGCGCCTGTTATAACGATCGTTTTGCTTTTCAATTTTTACCTTCTACCTTAATCATACATCGCCTTGATCTGGCTTTCGGTCATGCCTTCAACAATGGGTCTATCGCTTTGTTCAGGTAAATGTTCCTTGCCGTGAAAATCGATCAGGTGACCAGACTTGGCGGCTTTGGTTTCGAGATAAAACCGATTGTGTTCATTGCTTGGCAAAATGTGCGGAATGCGTGCGCTGACCTTAACGCCGTACTGCGTGAGCTGGTCAATTTTTTTCGGATTATTGGTCATCAAATTAATGGACTGCACCTTGAGCGAGTGAAGCATGTGCGCGGCGATCGCGTAATCACGTTCATCATCGCGGAAGCCGAGCGCGAGATTCGCCTCCACGGTATCCAGTCCCTGATCCTGCAAACTGTACGCGCGAATTTTATTGGTCAGCCCAATTCCGCGCCCTTCCTGACGAAGATATAAAACAATGCCAGTTTCCATTTCACCGATTTTCTTTAAAGAGGCTTCGAGTTGATCGCGGCAATCACAACGCAAGGAACCGATCACGTCGCCTGTTAAACATTCGGAGTGCAAACGCACCGGCACATCGTCTGCACCAAGCACCTCTCCTTTGATAATAGCGACATGTTCCTTGTCATCCTGATTATTTGAAAATCCAACGATATGAAAATCACCAAAGCGTGAAGGAAGTTCCGCGATCGCTTCAATGCGAACACAAACACTATCCTTACCAACGCCCTCACATTCATGACAGCAATTTTCTTCCAACAAAAGTTCGATTTGTTCATGTGTAAACGTAGTCATGGTTCTTCTCCGTGGCAAGTCACGCTTATAGCGTGGCCTGCAATTTGTAGTATAACAAAACTCCACCGTCTGCTTGTGCTTCAATATTTTCCAACTTTAAAGCAATGGCATCGTTTCGCGTAAATCCCAGTCCGGCCGCTAGAGTGGGAGCTTGTTCACCGCCAAAGATCATCGGCGCGATGTAGATCATTAATTCATCTACAAGCCCAAGCTTTAATAATTCAAAATTGAGCGTGCCGCCGCCTTCGACCATCACACGCCGCGCGCCAAGTTCATATAATTTATCAAGTGCCAGCAAAAGATCCACGCGCTCCGATTCGTGGATAAAAACTTCCACGCCCCGCTCCCGTAAAAAATAAACTTGTTCCATTGACGTGCGATTCGTTGTAAATATTACGGTGCGTGCAGGACCAATATTTAGAAAATCAGAATCTGGATGAATGTCAGCGCTGGTGACAATTCCCACTTTAATGGGATTTTGCGGCAGCCCGCGCCTGACTCTGCCCTCACGTAGCGCTTCGCTCTTAACTGTCAGCCTGGGATTCTCTTCGAGCAGTGTCTTGCCCCCGACAAGCACCGCATCTGCGCCCGCGCGCAATTCATCCACGCGATTCTTGTCTTGTATAGATGAAATCGCTGCGCCTTTGCGCTCAAAGGTGTCTATTTTTCCGTCGGCTGTTGTGGCGATGTTAATGAAAGTGTACGGTCTGTTCATGGCTTTATTTCTGACGCCCTAACTTCCTCTGTATTTACCTTTCAAGCAAACCAGATTCAAAAGTCTCCCGCCGTTGGTAATCCAACATCAATCAATAAGAACCTGAGAAATATTTCGTGATCAGGTCGCTGATATCCGCGCTGGAATTGGCGCGCACTGTGGCGAAGAAATCATACGAAGTTGCGCGTCCGCGGGAATAACGCGAGGCGTAATCTTTTAAGAAACGGAAGAAATCATCATCCCCCATGCGCCCGCGCAAATCTTCAATAAAATGTGCGCCGTTTAAATAAGCCGCGTTTGTATAGCTGCGAAACGTGCCGCCATTATATATGGACGTGTCTACATAACCACCCGGCTTGAAATAATCCACGCGGAATTGCCACCACCAACTGATCTGCCCCGGATAATTGAATTCAAAAAAAACATGCTCGCTATAAGTTGCCATTGCTTCATCAAGCCAGGGCTCAAGCGCTTGATCGTTCCCGACCAGCCCAAACCACCATTGATGCGCGATCTCGTGCACTCCGATCGTAGTGAGATTATTCCGCGCGCCGCCACTGTATTGCCCATAGAAATCAGTCGCCAGGAAGACCAGCCCGTCATATTCCTGCCCATCGTGAATATCGGTCTGCACCACCGCCAATGTCTGATATGGATATGGCGCGAATTTTGCGGAATAAATGCTGACAGCTTGCATCGCCGCAAACAGCATTGCATCACCTGCAGCTTGATAGCCATCGAAATAATAAGAACGGATCACGACATCGCCGACGGCTGTATCCGTCATAATGAATTCGTTGCTGGCTGACAGCGCAAACGTGCGCGCTCCGTAAAGACGATAGCGTGTCCATTCACCGTTCGGCTCGGATGGCGCGCTTGCAGCGATGATCACATCTAAATCGGTTTTAAGGTTCACTTCAATGTCGGATGAGTCATAGACAAGGTGTTCGCCAAAAGCTATGGGATCATGCAAAATCCATCCGCCGTTGTAAGGCACAATGAATGGATACCATTCCACAAGGTTGATCTGATTGAAATCGTATCCGAATATTCCGTTAGGTGTTTTTGCAGGAATGTTGAGATTGAAGTTAAGAGTCAATCTGATAACTGTATCTGGCTGAAGTGGCTGAGACAGGCTTATGCCGAGACGTTGACCGCTGAGGGAAAATGTTGTCAACGCAGCGCCCTCATGCGAGATGGAATTTAAGGTAAAAGTGCTGCCATAAAAATTTGGCTGAACAGATAAAACAATATCCGATAATGCCGTGCCTGTATTGTTGGTATAGCGGATCGTTTCATCCACACTTAACGTGCGTGCGGTGAAATCCAAAGTCGCGTAGAGGATGTAATTTGTGCGGGATGCGGAGGCAGCCTCAGGCGGTGCTGAGGTGGTCGAAGTAGCAGGTATCGCCGAAGCTGGAAGCGGAGTGAACGTTTGCGTTTCTGTCGGTGGAACTTGTGTGAACGAGGGTTCTTCCGCAACAATCAATTCTGCAGGTTGAAACGGCGTAGGCGTCGGTGAAGCATTCGGATCTTGTGTGATCAGAATGAATTGCGGAATGGCAGGCGCGACCGGAGGCGGTGACGCACAGGCTGAAAGAAAAATGAAAAGCAAGAAGAAAAAAGTAACACGTACTGAACGGGAATTTTTTTTCATCAATATACGTTTTGGAAGTATTGGAGGATGATATCCGAAATATCTGTGCTGGTATGTTCACGCAGGAGGTGGAAGAAATCTGCCGTGGTGACGATCTTGCCGCGACTCTGCGTTAGGTAATCCTGCAGGAAGGCGAAAAATACCTCGTCACCAATTCGCGTACGCAGGTCTTCGAGAAAATGCGCCCCTTGAAAATACGCCGCGTTGGTATAAGGACGGAATCCCTGGCCTTCATAAATTGGAATATCCACAAAACCTTGCGGTTTATAAAAATCAATTCGATAAGTCCACCACCAACCGACGAGGTCCGGGTATGTGCTTTCATAATAAATACGTTCAGAGTATGTGGCTAAGGCTTCGTCCACCCAGGGCTGCAAGGCCTGATCGCTGGCGACCTGCTCAAACCACCATTGATGAGAGGTTTCATGCACAGCTACAAAGGTGAGATAGTTGGCAGGCGTTCCATCGTACAGGTTGTAAAAATCACGCGGGAGAAAGAAGAAAGCCGAATATTCCATTCCATCGTTGAAGTCTCCCATCACAATAGAGAGTGTCTTATGTGGATAACCCCCCATAGCGCTGGTTAAAAACCCTGATTGCACCAACGCTGGCTTGTAACGCAGCTAGGCCTGCAGTTTCGTTTATGGCAAAGTAATAACTTATAACGGACACATCCTCAAACTGCGAACTTTGGACCTGGAACTCACGGCTGGCTGACAGGGCAAATGTCCGCGCTGAGGTGATGGTATAACGGGTAGAGTCTGCTAGTTGTTCAGGGGATCCGCTCGTAGCCACGACCGGCGCTGTGGCAGGATCTGCAAATTTGAGATTTACTTCGTAGTCAGCTGAATCGTAAACAAGATGTTCGCCATAATACCAGGGGTCGTGCAATATCCACTCTCCATTGATATAAGGCACAACGAACGGATACCAATCCACGAGATTCAATTGACGATCAGTGTACCCATAAATACGCGGACGAGAAATCTTCGGGTCTTCCTGTACAGCAAATGGAAGTGTCAGTGTGAAATGAATACTGATGGTCAATGCACTTTCAGGTTGAAGCAAGGAACTCAAAGCAATATCCAATCTTTGACCCTCAAGGACATAGGCGGTAACTGGCGCGCCGTCAATTGAGATGCTTTGGAGATCGAAACTATCAACCCAAAGGTTGGGTACAACCGCGAGAACAATTGAGTCGAGCTGGTTGCCTGTATGGTTGGGATAGTGAATTATCTCATCCACTGTGACGATGTGCGCATCGTAGTCCACGAGCGTATTCAGTGTATACCCGGCAAGCTCAGTTGTAGAAACAGGTGTTGTTTCAGGAGGCGCGGTTGGAGATGGCGCGATTGTTGATATTGGCGCATGCAAGATGGTGGCAATAAACTGGGGTACAGGCGTAAAATAAGAATAGGTAATAACAAAGGAAAGAATGAAAAGCAACAGAAACCTGGCTATTTTTTTTGACATGGGCTGTATTCTAACAAAATAATATCCCACTAACCTAACTTCATTTTTTTCAACAAGAATGCCAGCAGGAAAAATGCAGTAGCTGTCAGTACGATGGTGGAGCCTGAAACGATATTCAAGTAATAACTCAAATACAATCCGATCACTGATGATAACGCACCGATCAACGCTGATACCAACATCATCGGCAACAGGCGGCGGGTGAGTAAATACGCGGTCGCGGCGGGCGTCACAAGCATGGCGGCTGCGAGGCTAACTCCAACAGTTTGCAAAGAAACCACAACGGTCAGTGCCAATAGCACGAGCATGAGATTCCTCAGCAATTCAGCAGGCAGGCGCAATGTCGCAGCGAGAACGGGATCAAACGAAATGACAAGAAATTGCTTGAAGAAAAAAACAACTGTCAGCAGAATAATCAAACTCAGGATGCCAATCATCCACAGGTCGGAGCTGCTGACGCCCAAGACGTTACCAAATAAAATATGGGATAAATCCACCGCATAGGTTTGCATGGAGCTGATCAGCGCCACTCCCAGAGAGAGCGCCGCCGCAAAAAGAATTCCGATGGCGGTATCTTCCTTAACGACGCCTTCGCGCGAGAATAGTCCAATACTCAAGGCGACGATAACTGCTGCTACTCCCGCGCCGACCAGCAAGTTGCCCTGCAACAAATAAGCGATTGCCACTCCAGGTAGAATCGCGTGCGCCATTGCGTCACCTAGAAATGCCATACCGCGCAAAACCACATAAGTCCCCATCACGGCGCACAACACACCCACAATGACCGAGGCGAAAAGTCCACGCTGCATAAATTGATAAGCAAGAGGTTCCAATAACCAGTTCATTTGACCTCTGCATGGTGATGTTCTTCTTCGGGCGGACAGCACTCATCAACAAGCATCATCCCATCTTCCATTACCAACAGAGAATTCCCAAATGCACCTGCGAGATGTTCTTTTGTAAAAACCTGTTTTGGAGTGCCAAACGCGATCAGACGATGATTGATTAACAGCACAAGATCAAAGCGCGAGGCGGCAAGATTGAGATCGTGAGTCGAAATTATGGTGGTCACTTGTTTCTCGCGCAGGTGATCAAGCAGACCGAAAGTCACTTCCTGCGTGGTGGCGTCCACACCTGTAAAGGGTTCATCCATCAAAAGGATATGAGGCTCTTGAGCCAATGCGCGGGCGAGGAAGGCGCGCTGTTGCTGTCCGCCAGAAAGTTGGCCAATGGATAGGTCTGTCAAATCAGCAATGCCCATTTGTTCAATGCTCTTGCGGACGATTTGTTTATCGTTTTTCGACGGATTGCTCCACCAGCCAATTTGACCAAAACGCCCCATCATCACCACATCACTAACCGTGACGGGAAAACGCCAATCCACATCTTCGCGCTGAGGTACATATGCCACGCAATCTTTATGTGCGCCAAGTGATTCACCGTGGATGAAAATTTTTCCTCTTTTCAGGGACAAAATCCCAACCAATGCTTTGAACAGCGTGGACTTTCCCGCGCCATTTGGACCGACAACTGCCACGCGCGCACCATGCGGAACTTGAAAACTCAAGTCCTGCAAAATTATTTTGTCGCCGTAGCCAATGCTGATGTTTTCAATTTCGAGACGATGAGGAGTATGAGGCATAGGATTTGCATTTATTGATTTGTTATTTATAGGCGTGAAGATCATGAAAAGAATTTTGTTAATCTTACTTCAAACCGTCCACAATACGGGACACATTATGTTTCATCATGTCAATATAGGTTGCGGCTGGCACACCGGCAGTGAGCGACTCAAAATGCAAATCGTCCACTACCTTCACGCCTGTCTCTGCGGCGATCTGATTGGCAAGGTCGGGGTTTTCCACTTCACCGAGGAAAATGGCGGGCGCACCCGACGCTTTGATTTGCTCGATCAACGCAGCCATTTCCTTCGCTGATGTTCCTGCTTCCGTGCTCAGGCTGGGGATGACCGCTCCGACGATCTCAAAACCATAGCGCTGAGCAAAATATCCAACAGCTTCGTGATTGGTCACCAGCAAACGGCGCTCAGAGGGGATGGTGTTGACCTGTTCCACGATCCACGCATCAAGTTCTTTGAGTTGTGAGATGTATGCATCCGCATTGGCATTGTATATTTCTGCGCCATCAGCGTCAACCTTGATCAAGCCATCGCGTATATTTTCTACATAGCTGATGACACGGTTCGGGTCAAGCCACATGTGCGGATCACCAGTCATCTGTCCAGAATTTTCTTCATCTTCCATTTGATTGGGTGTCAATCCGTCAGACGCGGTGATGATAAGACGGTCGCCGCCAACATTCTCTAAAAGGGATTTTATGAAATGTTCATACTCTATTCCATTGAGAACTAACAGATTGCTTTCGGATATTTTTGCCACATCAGACGGCGCGGCTTGATAGGCGTGCGGATCTGCACCGAAGGGGAGGAGTGAGTCTACGCGCAGACGGTTGCCAGCGATATTCTGTGTAATATCCGCCAGGAAGGTGGTAGAGGCGAGCACTTTCAAGGCACCGTCACTGCTTTTCGGGGCTGACCCGCATGCAGTTAAGAAAAGAGCCGCGAGAGTTGTGAACACAGTAATGGAATTGATAATCTTTTTCAATTATGATCCTTTTTTATTCCTCCATCATTTGGTGAGGGAATGTTGAAATTTTACAGGAGTCCCCCAAGTTTAATCTACAAAAAATATGGGAATTAATTTGCGCGGCGCTTTGCACACAAGCCAAAGAGTTGCAGCCAATGTTCACTGATTTGATAGCCTGTCTCTTTGGCAATCGATTTTGTCAACACATCCAGATCGTCGCCTTCAAAAAAAACTGCCTGACCGCAATTTTGGCAGAGCAGCAAATGTTGATGACCTTCGCCTACCGAAATAAATGCCGGACATCCCATGGGCTGATGCACACGTTGAATTAGATGCAGTTCTTCCAACTTTTCCAATGTTCAATATACAGTGACCAGTCCGAGAGCGCGATATTTTTGCGCGCCTGGTCATACACTTCAACAGGGGCGAGCGCGCGATTGGTTTTCCCACAATTTCAACTACAGCGCGGCGCGCACCAGTGAGGCGATAGCCATTCTCGTGTAATTGTGCCAACCAAAGTTCAGCGGACATAAAAGCTCTTTTTGTTATTGAAAAACATAGTCAATATGTATAAACAAAAAAGTAGGAAGTCAAGAAATATTTAATGCTATCGAAGCGATTAATCCCAAACTTATTGAACGTTCCCTACCAACCCCAACTCTGGCGCGATCTTTCGCATGGCGAGAATTACATTGCCGACATGTTCCCAGATATCTACGCCAAGTTCTTTTGCGGCATGTTCCATTTCAGCGCGGTCTGTGCCTGCGGCGAAGGCTTTGTCCTTCCACTTCTTTTTGACAGAGCTGGCTTCAAGATCAAATAATGAGCGTGATGGACGGACAAGCGCAACTGCTGTGATCAGCCCGGTAACTTCATCACACGCAGACAACGACTTGCGCAGCGTAGTGTCACGCGGTACACCAGAATGATCTGCATGGCTGAGAATATCCTGAATGACCTCTTCGCTCACGCCGCGCTCGCGAAGAATTACTGAGCCGGCCTGTGGATGTTCCTCGAGCGTCGGGTGAATCTCCCAATCAAAATCATGCAGCAGGCCAATCAGACCCCACAATTCTATATCCTCGCCATATTTTTCGGCGTAGTAACGCATGGCGGCTTCCACTGAAAGCATGTGGCGCACAAGTCCTTCATTTTTTACAAACTCACGTACAAGGTTAAGCGCTTCATCACGGGTCATTGATTCTTCTCCTACTTAATCGGCTCAGGCTCGCCAAGCACAGGCAGCGGCTTGGATAAGTACACATCCCAAACTGCCTGCGTGGTGGCAAACAGCTCTCTTGTATTCCAAATAAAACGTGACGTCTTTCGGAAGTAAATATTATTTGCCGCCACTCCATCAGATTCAACACCGAAAGAGTTACACAAAAACAAGGCGCGCGGCAGATGGAAACTTTGCGTCACAAGGATCGCGGACTGTACCTGAAAGATTGCGCTGGCGCGGTAACAAGTGTCATACGTGCGGCGGCCGGCATAATCTAATACGATAGCTTCATCTGGGACACCAAGGCTGAGCGCATATTGGCGCATACCTTCGGGCTCATTGTAATCAACAAAGCTGTTGTCGCCGCTCATCAACAGCTTGCTCACTTTGCCTTGTTGATAAAGTTGCACGGCAGTCTCTACGCGGTCTCTCAAGATCGCGGTGGGAGTTCCGTCGTAGCGCAGGCCTGCGCCAAAGACAATCGCGACACGGTCAGTTGGGATATTATCTACAGTGAAAATATGCGCTGATTCGTAATTCAGAATGATCAACTTGCACAGGGATAAAATCACCAGCGCAGCCAGACCAAGAATCCGCGCAAGGCGCAAGATGAATTTAAATGTTTTTTTGAGCATGAATTTTTATTTAATCAGATCCGTCAAGTTCAGCCCCGAGTCCTTCACATATAAAGCAAAGTCAGCATACAACGCATCTTCGGCGATCTGTATTTCATCCATACCATACGCAGTTTGAATGGCGGTCTTGCCTTCAGGCGTGAGCATCAAATCAATGAAGGCGCGCTGGATCACGCGGCGCATCTCAATCGGCACTAGTTTTGATAGCGAAATATTTTCATACGGTATCATTTTTGGCACGCGCCAGATGACAACAATTTTTTCCATCACATCGGGATACTTGGCTTCAAGTGTAGCGGACTGACGCGCGTCAATAAATGTAGCACCGAAGTCACAGATATTCTCCGCGTAGACGGCGCGAACTACACTTGGATGCCCCTCGAGGAAAGCCGCACTTCTAATTTGGACTTTGGCTTGATTCAGCAATCCGAGCGGTACAACATAGCCTGATGGAGAGGTGGTATCGCTCCAACAAGGTTTTTTGTCGAGGAATTGAGCCAACGCTTCAGCGGATTCGGCAGTGTTTTCATCCAGCGCAGCATCGTAATAGGAAATGAAATTACTATCTCGATTGGCGATAAATTGCGCGCCGTAAAACATTTGGTTTTCGTGCGCACTTGCCAGCACGGCAGTGACCGAGTCATTCTCGCGGGCGAGCAGATATGCAAACGGTGAAAGCGAAGCAACGTGCGCGTTACCTTTATCCAATGCTTCCACGAGATCATTTTGGGTGGCAGGAATGTTGGTCACCACTTTATAACCAGTGCGCTTTTCGACAAAAGCCGCAATGACATTTCCCGCAGCGATCAACTCAGCGCTGGGTTTTATCGAAGGTGCCAGGGCGATGATCAACGGATTTTTTTCAGTACCAAGTTCAGGTGGAGCGACTGGTACTTGCGTGGAAGTGGACGTCAGCGCAGGCGTTGGAGTCGATGTGGAAGATCCCAGATTTAATTGAACAGGGAAGGAACATCCAAGAATTGCAAGGGAGAGCAGTAGTAAGAGTTTTTTCATCTTTCAAGTTTGTAGTTGCACAATCATACTATGTTGCTATAATCAGACGAATAATGAAAGGATGTCTATGAAAAATAGTCTCAACACATTTATGTCCATCCTGATTCTTGCTGTTTTGGCGGCAGGCGTATATTTTATCGTACAAACCGTGCGTGAGAGTGCCACCGCTGCTGCGAATGCAGCCACAGCGCCGTTTGAAAGTCTACAACAAGCCAATGCTTCCATGCAGACTCAGGTCTCACAATTGTTAAATCCTACGCCCACAATCATACCCGACCCCGTGACTTATATCAACGAAATTCGCGCAATTGCGCGGCTTGAAACCATCCAATACAGCATTGAAAAGGTAATCACGGCTGAAGTTGGCCAAGGCACATTTGGGTTTGCGTTTGGCGATAAGTTGTTATTCGTGGCGCACGGCATCGTGATCTCGGGTATTGATATGGAGAAATTGCAACCCGGCGATATGCATTTGGATAACGGTATCTTGTATGTAAAGCTGCCGCCCACTGAAATTTTTATCGCAACGCTCGACAATGAAAAATCCTATGTTTATGATCGTGAGACCGGCTTGTTGACCAAGGGCTTTACAGACCTTGAAACACTCGCCCGCCAGACCGCGGAAGATGAGATCCGCAAGGCCGCACTCGAAGATGGTATTCTTACTCAAGGACAAACCAATGCGGAAAATTATTTGCTTAAATTCTTTACCGCGCTGGGATATAAGATAGTATTATTCGAGCATTAGAAATGTTTCTCACAAAAATGCACGACGGCTGATTTTCGGTCTGCGTGCATTTTTATAATATCTGGAGACGAACGGCTTACTTGCCACCAGAAAATTACGGCGTACAACTCACAGGGAAACTCACCTGCTCTTCCAAAACATTCGGAGTGAGGATGTGCAACTTCACCCAATATTCATTCGGCCCGCTAACCGGATAAAACTCATTGATGATCTGCGTGCCTGCTTCTTCAAAAATCATAGTGCCAACATCCGATCTCACGCCCGTGCTCGCTTCCCAACTCCAGGTCAATAAGGTCGGACCATTCGCGGTGACCTTTGCCTCGAAGAAAACAGTCTGTGGGAATTGAGTACAATTCACCAGGATACGAGCCGGATCTGCTCGCAAGCTGACATCTGTTACAGTCACGAACGGTGGCGGCATCACTGGCAGTTGATCCACCTGCCCTTCGATTTCGATCACAGCCGCAGACAGCCAGCAGAATCCACCGGGATTGCCGGGGTCACGAATATATAACCAGCTGGATGCATCATTCCTACCGATCACGCGCGCGGTTTCTCCCTTATGAAGTTCCTTTACCGTTACATAGCCGATGCCCGGACCAAACCTACAATTGACAAGCTCATCCTTTACACGATAGGTTATTTTAGGCGGATCCACTGTAGCCGTCGGCGCAAGAGTGGGAGTTTGCGAAGCACTTGGCGCAGTTATTGAAGCCGGAGTAACTGGTAGTGTTGTCGCTATGATGGAACACGCCGTCAACATGGTGAGCATACCAATAAATGGAATTAGGCGTTTCATTATCTCCTCCTAGAAAATAAAAGACGGCCCATATTTCGGTCGTCTTTTTCATCTACTTTACTATTATAGTGAAAGTCACCGTTTGTTGCGGGTCCACAGGGTCATTTGAGGGCGGATAGTATCCGAGAGTGATTTGAGTCTCGCCCGCGTTCAGCGCTTTGAATACCCATACCTCCACACCGCCGCCACCAACCAGATTTGAGTCGCTAGTGGATGTGTAATCGTTTTTGACAAACCCAACCACGTTCGAATCCAACTCACCCACGATCGCCCAGTGGTAACCCGTTGTCGGATTCGCTTCGAGCACGATGTTAAATTCCTTCCCCGCATTGACTTCGATGGCTTTTTGCGAATTGCTAACTTGCAAGTCCGGGGCGCTGCCACAAGCCGAAAGTAGAAATATTAAAACTAACGCAATAAACAAAATATGTTTCATTGAGCCTCCGTTTATACATTTCGTCATTCTGAGGGTGCCCTCCTCACACAAGGAAGTTTTATCGCTTCAACTGACGATACTTGACTCTATGCGGCTGTAGATCCTTGCCGAATTTTTCCATCATCATCTCTTCATAATCAGACCAGTTGCCGACGTACATCTTCGCAATGGACTCGCCTTCGAAGACGATAAGGTGGGTACAGATTCTATCGAGGAACCAACGGTCATGGCTGACCACGACGGCGACGCCTGCGTATTCTTCGATGGATTCTTCCAATGCACGAAGTGTATTCACATCGAGATCATTGGTGGGCTCATCGAGTAGCAATACATTCGCGCCTTCAGTTAATGTCTTTGCCAGATGCACGCGGTTGCGTTCACCGCCAGATAAAACGCCGACTTTCTTTTGCTGATCTGCACCAGCGAAGTTGAACGAGGAACAATATCCGCGCGCGTTGACTTTGCGTTTGCCGAGTTCCAAAAAGTCTGCGCCGCCTGAGATTTCTTCGTAGACAGTTTTTTCTGAATCAAGCGTGCGCGATTGATCGGCGTAAGCAAGCTTCACTGTCTCGCCAATTTTGATCGTACCGCTGTCTGGTATTTCTGTACCAGTGATCATTCGCAACAACGTGGTCTTGCCTGCGCCGTTGGGTCCAATGATCCCGACGATACTGCCTGGGAGAATGGAAGCAGAAAATCCGTCGAGAATGAGGCGGTCATCATAAGATTTTGAGACTTTATCGAATTCAAAAACCAAATCGCCAAGGCGCGGACCGGGCGGGATGTAAATTTCCAATTCTTCGCGACGTTTCTCGGCTTCCTGTCCGAGCAGTTGTTCATAAGATGTGACACGCGCCTTGCCCTTGGATTGACGCGCTTTGGGCGACATGCGAATCCATTCCAGTTCACGCATGAGAGTCTTTTGGCGCTGACTTTCAGCCTTCTCTTCGTTCGCGAGTCGGGTTTCCTTTTGCTCAAGCCACGAAGAGTAATTACCTTTCCACGGAATTCCATAGCCGCGGTCCAACTCAAGGATCCAACCCGCCACGTTATCAAGAAAATAACGATCATGCGTAACCGCAATCACGGTGCCTTTGTATTCGCGCAGATGATGTTCAAGCCATGCCACAGATTCGGCGTCGAGGTGGTTGGTGGGTTCGTCGAGCAGAAGAATGTCTGGTTCACTGAGCAGCAGGCGCGTCAGCGCGACGCGGCGTCTTTCTCCGCCAGATAAAATCTTGACAGGCGTATCCCCTGCAGGACAGCGCAGCGCATCCATCGCCACATCGAGATGCGAATCAAGATTCCACGCGTCGTGCTTGTCGAGTTGTTCCTGCAATTTGGATTGCTCGGTGACGAGCGCGTCGAAGTCGGCATCGGGCTCGGCGAACTTGGCATTGACTTCATCGAAGCGCGCCAGCATTTCAACGATGGGAGTGACCGCTTCTTTCACGACCTCGATGACTGTTTTTGTTTCATCGAGTTTTGGCTCCTGTTCAAGAAACCCAACCGTGTAGCCTTTCGCCGCGGAGATCTCGCCAATGTATTCATTATCGATGCCCGCCATAATGCGCAGCAGCGTGGATTTGCCCGCGCCATTCAGACCGAGCACGCCGATCTTCGCACCATAATAAAACCCGAGCGAAATATCGCGCAGGATCATTTTGTTACTGGATGGGACGAGTCGTCCCACTTTGCTCATGGAGTAAATTACAAGGGATTCATTTGCCATAGTGAAGTGATTTTATCAGAGAGCGGGCTGTTTCTGGTATCGATGCCCAATTGATGCGGAGATAAAAATCGACCCCTGTCCAGCGGCGAGGCAAAAACAGGGGTCTGACTTAAACCGTCGGCAAAGACTGAGTAAGCTATAGTCATTCTATCTTATATTCAAGATATCTTGAACCTGACCATGTCTTGTTTAGAGACTGTTTAATAACTACTACATGTGCCAGCCAGCCGCCGCAAACCTAACCGGATCATCAGGATGTAAATAAAAGATTGGCTTGTTTCAGCGAGACGTTCATAGTCTCTTGCCA
>CAIWRB010000355.1 GCA_903914955.1 uncultured Chloroflexota bacterium
GGCTAGCCGCCGCTCCCTACTCGATTTATTAAGCAATACAGTAAAATCAGAATATGAGCATCAGAACATTTCAGATCACTTCTCTGGGAAACATCCCGGTCCAAACACAAGCAGATACGCTTGACAAGATGACACGCGAGTTGCCACAAGGTTTTTACACTTCTTTCAGCACGCTCTCGCAGGCGAAAAAGGTAATGGGGCTGCGCGCTCATCTGCAAAGGTTATTTATTCCTGCCAAGCAACAGGGTATCGCACCAGCGGTTAGGTCGGAAGTATTGCAGACTAGAATCGCCGAGATTGTAAAAATAAACCTGCCGAGCGAATCCCGTGTCCGATTGATCCTGACAAAGAGGGATGGGAATATTTATATCGGTCTTGAACCCTTTGAGGCCCTTTCAGATCAAGTGTACGCGAAAGGAGTAAAAGTAATTACTGCGAATATGGTTAGACAGGATCCGCGTGTAAAAGATACCGGATTCATATCATCCAGTATCTCTCAAAGAGAACAGGTTGGCAGGGGCGTTTTTGAACTTCTGCTTGTAAAAAATGGAAAGATTCTGGAAGGAATGACTTCAAATTTTTATGCAATAAAGGGAAAAACGCTTATCACTACGCAGCGTGGAATTTTACTCGGCGTGACAAGACGCGCGGTGCTACGGCTTGCAAGAGGGCAGGGGATGTCCATTGAATATCGACCGCCAAAGATCCATGAAAAGTTTGATGAGGCATTTCTCACCTCAAGTTCGCGCGGGGTTGTACCAATTGTGTTAATTGATAAAAAGTCAGTAGGGCAGGGGAGTGTTGGCAAGTGGACGAAAATCCTCTCGAAGGCGTATCAAGCATACGTTGAAGAAAGAAGCGAGGAAATAGTCAGCTAGCTGCTTGCTGATTTGTCGCCTTGGTCATCAGATTTTTTATTGAAAATTTCATCATACGCAACATCTGCTTCTCCGCCAAAGTGCGCGTATCGATTGGTGGTGGAAATGCTTTCATGACGGGCAAGTTCCTGTGATAGTTTCAAATTCCCTTTTGCTAGATAAGTCATGGTTACAAAATAGTGACGGAAATCATGAATGCGTACCAAATGACGGTCTACGTTAGCTTCGGTCATTCTGTCCTTGATAGCCTTCCACATTCCACCGGCACTGATCGGCTTTACGGTCTTACTTGCGGTTATATCATGACGGGCAAACAAGGCTTGAGTAGCCAGCGGTTTGCGTGAATTTGGATCAACTCCCGCTCGTGCGTGTAGGTAATCCTTCAATGCCTGTATTGATCGATTTGAGAAGCGTATTACGGCTTGTTTGTCGCCTTTGCCGATGATAATTGCGCGGCATTCCTGCCAATCAATATCTCCACGCTTAAGCGCACAGGCTTCAGAGATACGTAAACCAGTATCTACCAGCGTCAAAACAAAAGCACGGTCACGCAGGGCAAACAGATCTCCGCTCAGCGAGTCGCAATGCGCGATTACCTGCTCAAGCGCTTCTCGGTTAAAGTTGACAATACGTTTGCCCGACTTTCGCGTGTAGTGTTCTGTGGCTTCCTTCATCTCAGCCCAATTGCCAGCTTTGCAAAACGCGTAGAACTTCAGCACGGCGGTTCTGTAAACTCTTTGAGTGGAAGGGGATTTATGTTTTAGCGAAATTAAAAACTTGATGTAAGTCTCTGTGTTTAGTTCAGCATCTTCGCCAACAACTTTTACAAATTGAATAAGACTGTTTCGATACGCGAAAATAGTCTTCGGTGAGCGGTCAAAGGTATCTAAAAAGCGATTTATCTCTGTTTTCATATTGCTCCATCTACTATAAATTATATCGAATGATTAAAGTAATGTCAATCCTGAATGCACCCATTGCACTCCTCTCTCAAGGTTTTGGTGGTGACAATAAATGGTTTTTGGGTTAATGGAGGAAATACAAAAGTTGGAAAGGAAGATTATTTTCCTTTCCAACTTTCTGAAGTTATATCTTTACTTGCTTAGTACGTCATCTCCCCTACCCCGATAAGAAAGGTCTAGGTCAGGCTGTTTCTTGTCGAGACATCGACAGCTAAAATTATTTTTTCAATTCGCTTTCCACTGCTGAGAAATGTGACATATATGCTACAGGCACGGTTGGGATGGATTCTTCTTTGATCAGCGCAGACAGTGCAAGACACAAAGCGGCCACTTCCAACCATGGCGAGTCAGGTTTTTCATTGATGTTAATTTGCGCCGCGGCTTGTTCCAACATGTCCACTACTTCCTGCTTGGGTACTTCATTACGGGTATAAGCCAATCCTACATCGCGGGTTTGGTCAGCGGCCTGGTAAATACTTTTTCTTCGATTCGCATCCAGGTCAGCTTGGGCACTTTGGATTTTTTCCGCTTTCTGCTCTGGACTCATTTGCTGGAATTCTTCATATCGTCTGCGGAGTTGCGCCTCGGCCTGTGGGCGTTTCTCAGGTGGAAGTTGCGCCAGTTGTGCCTGAAGTTGCAATTCAAATCCAGCATCTTCCTGCATACGTTGCTTTAATTGCACACGTTCTTCAGGAGTGAGTGAGACATTCATGCGCGCAGCTTCCAGCGCATGGCGGTCAGACTCCAGGTCTGAATTTCCCGTTTGTTCATCAATTGCAACAACTTCCTCCAAGATTATTATCGCATCCCCGTGACGATCTGCGTTACTGTAATAGCCGGCAAGGTTATACAATACCACGCTTAGGCTGATCAAGGCTTCGCGGTTATCCCCCGCCGCTCTGGCCAACTTGACCGCTTGTTCTTGAAATTGAATTGCAGACTGAATATCGCCACGCTGAGCGGCGTTGCGCGCCTGCGCAATGGCTCGTGCTGATGGATCATCATTTGTAGCAGGACTTCCTTCAAGACTGGTAATTAATTGTTTTACTTGTGATATTAGTGGTTGAACGCCTAGTTTTTCAAAAAGAAACAGTCCTTCGCGATAATGCGACAGGGCTATTTCTTTGTCACCGCGGGCCTGTAAAACTTGACCGAGTTTCACTAAACTAAACGCGACGCCATCTACATGCTCAATTTGCCGTCTTATTGCCAGGGACTCTTTTAATGATCCTTCAGCCTTATCAAAGTCATTCTTGGTCATATGCAAATCAGCGAGCTTCGAGAGTGACGAAGCTTTTTCAAACTGCTCGCGCAGCTTCTGCTCTTCGGCGTTCTCTTCCTGGATGGAGAGGATGTTAGGCATCTCGACTTTGAGACTAAGTTGAGCACCATCTGCAGGACAGACAGTACGATATCTTTCTCCGAATTTGTCCATCTCTTGCAGGGATTTCTCCCAAATTTGCCCGCAGCGCGGACAGGTTATCTTAATATTCTCGCTCATTTTGTCTCCATTTATAGCATTGCCATGCATAAGGCTCTTCCTTGGATTTCAATATCATAAGGGATAATATTTTACCGCTTCCCGCAATAATTGCTAAACTTAGAGGAGGGATCAAAAAATGCAGGTGAAAAATCTGTTTTTCAGAAACTCAATAATCCTTGCATAAAAATATTCATAAAGCGTTCCGTTTCCAATTTGCTCGGCACGTTAATCCCCCCTTCGCTGGAATTGAACTGACGAAGTTCATGAATTTTCCCCGAGCGCAGTCCGTTTTTCTGGACCGAAAGTGTACATTGATTCTCGTTGAACAATGTACTGTCAATTAAATATGCTGCTGCCACCACGTCCCATGGGAAAAATCCCTTTGCACGGAAAAACACCTTTCTATTAAGTTCGAGCCACGGCCTGATCGTTTCAACCAAATAGTGCGCAACGGAACTATCATGGTTTTCGATCATTTGCAAATGCTCCCTGCGGAAAACCGCTTGTGAGCAGACATCCATGGTGATCAATGTTTTTTGAATAGGCGCTGATAAAACGAATGACGCGGCTTGTCCATCGAGATGAAAATTCAGTTCTCCAAAAAAGGAAAACGGTTTGAAGTTGAGCGACCCGCCCATGATGACCAGCTCTTTCAGGTTGGATGCGAAGCTTGGATCCAAGATCATGGCGCTCGCGACGTTGGTCAATGGTCCCAGCGCCAGGAGGGAAATCTCATGCGGATATGCCCGCACCGTTTTTATCAGATAATCCACCGCCGCATTTCTTTTCCCCAGATCAGATTTTGTCTCAGAGCCTTTATAGATCGGCACGTCAGCATGTGCGAGGCTAAGCAGTTTTTTCGCTACGGAGAATCCCACTTCCGCGCCTACATTTCCAAAGTTGATCGTGATTCCTTCTACTTGAATATTTGGCGACGCAAGCATGACAAGGAAAGCCAACCCATCGTCCACGTCCCTGTTGCGTTCACCCGTTGCCGGGTCAGAATCTATCAGTACTCTTTTCTTCATCAATTCTTTCTACTCCTAACCCGTATGTTTTTTTATTTTACCCGAATTCACTTTGAATCCACCATTAGGCCAACCCATTCCCCATTTGCTTCAAACGTGGTTTCCTATTATGCTTTCATCATAAATATGGTATTCTCTTTGAAAATATATTATGCAGCACCGGAGCGGCATCATGGAAACAAAACGAGCTACAGGTTCGGCACTTCCTACACAGGCGCGGGTGGTCATTATTGGCGGCGGTGTGATCGGATGCAGTACCGCGTATCACCTGGCAAAACTTGGCTGGAATGATGTCATCATTCTCGAGCGCAAGCAGCTCACATCTGGAACCACCTGGCATGCCGCAGGTCTGGTAGTGTGCGGCGGATTTGCCACAGAGACCCTGCTCACGCTGGCGCATTACACCCGCGAACTTTATCGCAATCTTGAAAAAGAGACCGGCGTTTCAACGGGGTTCAAACCCGTCGGTTACATTCAAGCCGCGAGTTCTGAATCCCGTTTGAGAATGCTCCGCAAGAACGCAGCCTTCGGCCGCTCACTGGGTGTCGAAGTGCAGGAAATTTCTCCATCACAATTCAAAGATCTTTGGCCTCTCGCCGACCCAACCGGCATCGCCGCTGGATTTTATTTCCCAGACGATGGGCGCGCCAATCCTGTGGATGTGACGATGTCGCTGGCAAAAGGCGCGCGCGACTTGGGAGTCCGCATCTTTGAAGGCGTTGAAGTTGCTTCCATCCAAAAGAAAAATGGCTGCGCTGTGGGTGTGACCACAACCAAAGGTGAAGCCATTACGGCCGAATTTGTTGTCAACTGCGCTGGCATGTGGGGACGTAAAGTCGGCGCGCTGGCAGGTGTGGATGTCGCCCTGCAAGCCACCGAACATTATTATCTGCTCACCGAGCCCATTGAAGGAGTCACCGCCAACCTGCCCATCCTCGAAGATGTGGACACCTATTCCTACTTCCGCGAAGAAGTGGGCGGACTGATGCTCGGATTGTTCGAACCTGTCGCAAAACCGTGGGGCATGAATGGCATACCCGAAGATTTTGCTTTTGGCGAGATCCAACCCGATTGGGATCGCATGATGCCCTATATCGAAGCCGCCATGGAGCGGGTGCCCGCGCTAAAAACTGCCGGCATCAAAAAATTATTCTGCGGCCCCGAAAGTTTCACCGCTGATATGACCATGCTGGTGGGCGAAGCGCCTGAGTTGAAAAACTTTTACGTTGCCGCGGGCATGAACTCGCTTGGCATTTTGCTCGGCGGCGGCGTGGGGCAGACTCTCGCGCAATGGATCGTGGACGGGATCCCACCCATAGATGTTGGCGAGATCAACATCGACCGCATGCTGCCGTATCAAAATAATTCCAGATATTTACAGGATCGTGTCGTTGAAATTCTCGGATTGATGTACAAAGAGACTTTCCCCAACACGCAGCTGCAAACCGCGCGCAACGTTCGCAAATCCATTTTGCATGAAAAACTGGAAAAACATGGCGCGTTCTTTGGTTCATCCGCAGGCTGGGAATATGTGGATTGGTTCGCGCCTGAAGGCAAGGAAGCCAAAGTAGAGAAATATAGCTGGGACAGGCAAAACTGGTTTGAGTACAACGCCGCCGAACATAAAGCCTGCCGCGAAGATGTGATCCTGATGGATGTTTCGATGATGTCCAAATTCCTTGTGCAGGGACGCGACTCGCAGAAAATGCTGGATCGAATTTCGACCAATAATATTTCTGTGCCAATCGGGAAGATCGTTTATACAGAATGGCTGAACGAACGCGGCGGCATCGAAGCGGACTTAACCGTCACGCGCATTGCGCAGGAATCATTCATGGTCGTTTGCTCCGACCTCGCCCATCGCCATGTTGAAACGTGGATGAAACGTCACGTTGAATCGGATGAACAAGTCTTTATCGTAGACATGACTTCGGCATACGCGCTGATTAATGTGCAGGGACCGAAGTCGCGTGAATTAATCAGCCGCGTCTCCCATGCTGATTTATCAAATGAAAATTTTCCGTACATGTCGATGCAGGAGATCGATGTGCATTACTCGCGCGCTCTGGCTTTCCGCGTCACGTATCAAGGCGAACTCGGCTACGAGTTATATATACCCACCGAATTTGCGCCAGCAACTTTCGATGCGCTGTTGGAAGCCGGCAGGGATCTGGGTGTAAAACTGGCTGGGATGCAAACCCTCAACACACTACGCATCGAAAAAGGGTATCGTGATTATGGGCACGATATTGATTGCACAGATACACCACTCGAAGCAGGGCTGGGTTTTATTGTGGACTTCAACAAGCCGAATGGTTTTATTGGAAAAGAAGTATTGCTTAAACAAAAAGCAGCAGGACCGCTCAAGAAACGTTTTGTACAATTGATCTTAGATGACCCCGAACCGCTGCTCTACTACGGCGAAATGATCTATCGCAACGGGAAGATCGTTGGCTACGTCCGCTCGGGCGCGTATGGATTCACTTTGGGCGGCGCAGTGGCACTGTCCATCATTGAAGATGACGAGCCGATCAACGAGGAATACATCAGGAATAGCAAATTTGAGATCGAAGTCAACAATGTGATGTTTTCGGCAAAAGCATCTCTGAGGCCGATGTATGACCCTAAAAATGAAAGAGTGAAGTTGTAGAATCAATACAGGCTGAAAAATAATCTGGAGATTCCTCTCATGAATAAATTATTGAAATTAACAAGCGGTTTATTTGCGATATCATTTTTAGTAATACTCACCGGCTGCGGAGGCATCGTTCCCGCCGCCAATTCTTCGAGTGATGCACCATCTCCTGCGGTCGTTACTCAAAACTCAGATCAGCAGCATCCTGTAGTGGGCGAAATTGAATTGAAAGTGATGACCTTCAATATTTGGATCGGTGGTGAAGTGGTTGACTTTCATCAAGTCATCGAAGCGATCAGACAATCAAACGCTGACATTGTCGGACTGCAGGAAGCCGAAGGTAATACAGCGCGGATCGCGGCGGCGTTGGGCTGGTACGCAGATGAACGCCTGATGGTGATCTCGCGTTTTCCGATTATCGAACCGCCTGAAGCGCAAAGCGACACCGGGGTGGATTATGTCTATGTTCAAATCGCGCCCGGTCAGGTAGTCGCGATGTCTAATATTCATCTCACCTCAGATCCGTATGGACCGTACGCGGTGCGTGACGGACAGCCCCTTGATTTTGTGCTCGAACAGGAAAAAAACATCCGTCTGCCGGAGATCCAGGAACGACTTGCAAGCTGGCAGGAAGTCATCTCTGCAGGCATCCCATTATTCGTTACAGGTGATTTCAATACCCCATCACATCGTGATTGGACTAGCGCTTCGGTGGGATCGCTGCCGCATATGAAGTATGCAGTTGAGTGGCCGGTGACCAAAGAGGTCGAGGCAGCCGGTTTTGTAGATACCTTCCGTGCCGCAAATCCAGACCCGATTGCTGATCCTGGGCGAACCTGGTCGTATGGCTATCCATATCCACGCCTGAACGAAAATGAAACGATAGACCGCATTGACTATGTGTTTGCATCCGGGGCTGATCAGGTTTTATCCAGTCAGGTGATTGGCGAGCCGGGCACGCCGAATGTAACCATAGTGATCACGCCCTACCCTTCCGACCATCGCGCAGTGGTTTCAACGGTGCGTGTAAAACCAGTTGAGCCGCCTGTCTTTGTCGCGGTGGAGCAGACGCGGGTCATCGCTGGCGAGCGGTTGATAGTGCGCTATCATGCGCCCGACGAAGAAGGCACAGACCGCCTGGCCATCGTCCCTGCTGGAGGAGCCATCCCCGCTGATGAGATCATGTGGTTACCTCCGCAGGAAGCCATATTTTTCGGCGCGGTGCGCTTCGGCACAGGCGGATTGGAAGCCGGCGAATACAATGTGGTTTTGGTTGGGAAAGATGATCAGGAACTCGCTCGCCAGCGCTTCTGGCTTGTTACACCCGATGCCAAGCCCGTTGTTTTCACTTCGAAACCAGATTTCGCGTCAGGCGAATCAATCACACTCGAATGGCTAAATGCTCCAGCCCGCATGCGGGATTGGATCGGAATCTATCCCGCAGGAAATCAGGATATCTATAATGGGTATTTGAGTTTTGCGTACACCGGCGCGACAGTTTCCGGTAAGTACACCTTTGGAGCAGATGATCTAGGTGACGCTATGCTGGAGCCCGGTGAATACACAGCAGCGCTCGTCTCTGATGATGGCTATGCCATTCTGGCAAAGACCTCGTTCTCAGTTGTCCCCTAGCAAACGCATCTCAGATCAATGCTGAATCGGATTCACATCCCGCTAAACTTTCCAAAAGGGGGATGAAAGTCACATGACAAATGGGATAAAGTATGTAACAATTTTCTGATAAAAAGGGAATTATTCATTCGAGCTTTAAAGTTTCTTGTCAATTCTGGAGGAGAGATGTACAGATCAAAATTATTGTCGTTGGTTTTTGTAATCGTGTTGATGGTAACCAGCCTGCTTGGTTGTCAAAAGAAAGCTCCATCACCCGCTGCCCAGGATCAAAAAAATATAACGATCGTCATTCCGGAAGACCCGCCTTCATTCAATCCGATCATTACAGATACCGGCTACGATGCCCTCGTGATGGAATTGGTATTGCTCGGATTAAGTGATATCGATCCGCAGGGTAACATCTTTCCCGAACTTGCGGCAGAGCTGCCGACGGTTGAGAACGGCGGAGTTCTTTATGATGAATCTGCCGGCACGATGAGCGTTACCTGGAAGATGCGTCAGGATGTTCTATGGTCAGACGGAACTCCAGTTACAGCTGACGATGTGATCTTCACCTACAAGGCGATCGTGAATCCTGAAACCGGCGGCTGGATCCCCGGAATTGATTACATTGACAGCATTGATAAAGTTGACGATCATTCTTTCACCATCAATTACAACGCGATCTACCCCGCTTATCTGACGCAGTTTGGCGGTGAACAGGTCGCGATCTGGCCCGCACATTATTGCGACGCATCTCAAGGATTCGCTTCATGGGATTGTGCCCGCAAACCCCTCAGCGATGGGCCGTTCGTGCTCTCTGAATGGATCAGCGGCGATCACATGACCTTTATTCGCAATGAAAAATATTTTGAAAAAGGCAAACCGGCACTCGACAAAGTTACCATCAATATTGTTCCAGATCAAACCGTACGCAAGACCATGCTGATCAATGGCGATGCCGATCTAGACATGTGGACGACGGAACCGATCATCGCAGACTTAAAGGATAATTCAAATATCGAAGTGAACCCAAGCCCAACCAACCGCTTCGTGATGCGAATTTTCTTTAATTTGGCGGCAAA
>CAIWRB010000356.1 GCA_903914955.1 uncultured Chloroflexota bacterium
GATTTGCGATGGCTGGGCGATGGCCTAGATCCTGCCAGCCTATAATAGTTTCGTTATAAATTTTCTTTGCCTGATTTAGATCCCTTGTATCGCGGGCAATGTGACCGAGTTCGCTCATCATTACCAGTTGAAAATTCTTATTTCGTAAGCGCTTAAAAATATTCAACGCGTCTTCAAACAATGTTTTTGCAGCTCCGTAGTTACCTTGACGACTCTCGGCCATGCCCATGCCCATGAAAATTAGTCCAGTCTGAAATGACACGGGTAACTCGCCTATCAATCCCTTAAGTTTTTCAGAATATTTTTGCTTTTCTTTTAAATCGCCTTTGCTTGCGGCGACTCTTGCCATGTTTGCATAAGCCATGCCCAGCCCAAACTTGTCATCGACCTCGTCAGTAAATATGCTTAACCCTTCCTGTGCGGCTTCTGCTCCACCAGGCGCGTTAGAGAATGTTGAGGCCGTAAAGTACATTTCCAGGCTAAAGCCCAGGATGAGTTTGTCGCCTGTGAAGCGTGAGATGGTGATCGCTTCCTGTAAAGCCTGTATGACCAACGGCAAGTTTCCCTGCCCCAAAGCAACCAGGCTTTCGGCATATAGTGCCCTGGCAATAAATTTTTGGCGCTGAACATGAGCGCTTCCATTCAAAGGCGGTAAGGACTTGGTTTGTTCAATGGCTATTTTGACCAATGCCAGACCCTCGGTTTGATTGCTCATCCAGCCCGTGATGATACAAAAATTCCCAGCTAAATGGACGGCATTTTCAACATGGTTTTCCAGCGCCCATTCCAAGGCGGCGCGGAGATTCTCAAGTTCGTCATCGACTTGGTCTCGCCAGTCAAACAAATCTGGCAAACGGAATCCATTCCACATCTTTTCCGAAAGGTTATCGAAGTAGACGAAGTGCCGATCACGCATCGCCGACGATTGCTTCGCTTCGAATAGCTTTTCCCTCGCGTATTGCCTAATCGTCTCCAATAAGAAGTAGCGCATTTCGCTGCCACGCTCTTCGGTCACCACCAATGATTTGTTGATGAGTCCTTCGAGATGTTCAATGGCATTCGGGTCTTCGGATATGGCTTCGAGCGCGTCCAAAGTCCAGCCGCCAATGAATACAGAAGCGGTGCAAAGTAGTTGCTTCTCTTCTTCTGAGAGTAAGTCATAACTCCAATCGATCAACGCCCGCAGAGTCTGTTGACGCGGCAAGGCGGTGCGGCTTCCGCCCACAAGCAAACGGAAGAGGTCATCGAGGCGCGTTGCAATTTGTTCAGGGGTAAGTAATTTTGTCCGCGCGGCGGCGAGTTCGATCGCCAAAGGAATGCCGTCGAGACGGTGGCAGATTTGAGCAACGGAAGAAGCGTTTGAGTCGGTGAGAGAAAATTTTGAATTGGCAGCGCGGGCACGGTCCACGAACAGGCTGGCTGATTCGGAATCCGCAAGCGAAGGAGTCCGATACGCCATTTCGCCCGCGATACCCAACGCTTCACGACTGCTCGCAAGGATCTTGAGTCCCGCGCATTGATGCAGAAGATCATTGGCGAGTTTTGCGCAGGCGGCGATGAGATGCTCGCAGTTATCGAGAATGAGTAGAAGCTTTTTGTCGCGCAGATAATCAGTGACGAGATTTACCAACGGATTGAATGGCAGTTCTTGTAAACCAAAAGCTTGGGCGAGGGCAGGGATGATTTGCGATTCATCGCTGAGCGGAGCGAGCTCGATCATCCACACACCATTGGAAAAATTAGGGAGCAATTGCGTGCCGACTTCAATTGAAAGACGGGTCTTGCCCGTGCCGCCTGAGCCTGTCAGCGTAACAAGGCGTGATGAAGCGAGCGACGCTTTGATCTCAGCGATCTCTTTTTCGCGACCAATAAAAGATGTCAGTTGAGCGGGGAGGTTGTTAGGTTGTGTATCTAGCGATTTGATCGCGGGAAAATCGTGCGGCAAATCAGGCACATTGACTTGATAGAGTCGCAAAGGCGCACGCAAATCTTTGAGACGATGTTCGCCCATATCCTGCAAGGTCACATCGCTGGGCAAAGCATTTTGCAACAAGTCGTATGTTGTCTGTGTGAGAAGCGTTTGTCCACCGTGCGCGGCAGACATTACACGCTGCGTGGATGCGATAGTGGCGTAGCCTTCGTATTTGCCATCGGGCAATATTTCGGCTGTGCCAGTGTGCAATCCCATGCGGGCGCGTATCAAGACCTCCGAGTTCACCAAGAACTCGGAGGTCTGTTGCAATCCACGCTGAGCCGCCAACACTGCGCGCAATCCATCCATTGCATTATGGAACGCCGCGCTGAACGAATCACCTACGATCTGAAAGACGTAGCCATGATTGGATTCAATCGCGTCACGCAAAATTTCATCATGCCGCGCGTGTGAGATCGCCATCGCTTCGGGCTGTTCCTGCCATAAGCGGGTACTGCCTTCAATATCAGTAAACAGAAATGTCACTGTGCCAGACGGAAGTTCGCTCATAAATGATCCAATCCTTTTAGCGGTACATACGGATTATCGCTTGTCTCATAAATAACTAAACTTATTTGCGAAAATCTCGAGTAAAAATAATCAACCTTGTTTAGCGAATTTTGCGATACCCTGTAAGTTCGAAAGATGATATAGAAATATTTCAGACCATTTTAGTCTATTTTCTGTAAGTAAAATTACAGAAATGAGACTAAAATTGTGGGGATTGATTTAACATTGAAAACCTTATGAATCGTATTCTCGAAACCTTCAAAATCAAACTTGGCGAAGAGCGCATGTCTGCGCTGCTGGTTGGGTTGATGTTGTTCACCTCGGCAGGCGCGGCCATGGGTGGAAATGCCACTGAGGCTTTGTTCTTTGCACGCTTTGGTGTTGAATTCCTGCCGAGCATGTATGTGATATTGGGTCTGTTTACATTCGTCACATCCATGGCGATCACGATCATCATGGGGCGTTTTTCGAAACAAAGATTATTTATTGCTTTGCCATTGATCATCGGCTTTGCGCTGATCGCAGAACGCGTGATCCTCCTGCTCAATATCAAATGGTTCTTTGCAGTCATGTGGCTGGTGATGAATGTGATCGGCACCCTGCAAGGTTTGCTCATCTGGGGACTGGCAGGCGCGGCTTGTGATACGCGTCAAGCCAAACGATTATTCCCACTTTTTAGCGCAGGTGGTATTTTAGGAACAGTCCTCGGCGGCTTGTTGACACAGCCGACGGCGCGCTGGCTTCATTCAGAAAATCTGTTGTTGATTTGGGCTGGCACGTTATTTATCGCATTTTTCCTTAGCCGTTCATTGATCGGAAAAACAACGCCTGCCATGGGAGCATCCTCCCACAAAAAGCAACCGAGTATTTTTATTGAAATGCAGCGCGGCTATAAATTTGTACATCAATCGCCGATCATGCAGTTGGTTTCTTACAGCGCAATTTTATTTTCAGTCTGTTATTTTTCATTGGCGCTGCCATTCTCGCGCGGCGTAACGGCGCAATTCCCAGATGCAGACCGCCTCGCTGGGTTTCTCGGTTTGTTTCAAAGTATCACCACCATCGTCGCTTTGATCGCCTCATTGTTTTTTGCCAATCGTCTTTTTGCCCGTTTTGGCATCATGCCCATGCTCCTGCTTTTCCCGATCATTTATTTCGTTGGATTCGGTGTGCTGTCATTTTCCGCGCCCTTTGCAATTTTAATATCCGTTCGCTTTATGCAAATGATGTGGATGCAGGGCATCGCGGGCACTGCCTGGCAGGCGCTCTTCAATGTCGTCCCTTACGAACAGCGCGATCAAGTCCGCGCATTTATCAGCGGTGTGCCTGAGCAAGCAGGAACTTTTATTGCAGGTTTAATTCTTGTAGTAGGTGAGCAGGCATTGAATCCGGGGCAACTGTATATTATTGGTCTCACTGCCGCCGCGCTTTTGGTTTATATCATTTGGCGCGCCAGCAAGGCCTATGCAAACGCTTTAGTCGAAGCGCTGCGTGCGGGTCAGCCGCAAATGTTCGTGAGTGAAGAAGAACCCTTCGGAGGATTTCACACTGACGCCGCGGCAGTCTCTGTTGCCATCAAGGGCATGAATGATTCAGATCAGGCAACCCGCCTCGTTTCAATTGAGATACTAGGCAATCTATCTCTTCCCGAAGTAACGAATAATCTAGTTACTGCACTTGCGGATGACAATGCGCTGATTCGTTCTGCTGCCCTGCGAAGCCTGACCCGCGTCAAAGCATCTTCTGCTTTATTGGATATTGCCGCGAGTCTTTCCGACCCTGAGCCTGATGTGCGACTACAGGCAGTTGACTCCCTTCGGCAGTTGTCGCGCTATTCGCGCGGAGTCTCCGTGCAGATTGAGTCGTTGCTTGTTGATCAAGATCCTCAGGTGCGTGCCCGTTCCGCACAAACCTTATTAAGTTTCGGCGCTCATCCCAAAGCGAAGAATATTCTGCACGGAATGGCTGCCGACTCAGATCCTATAATAAGAGTTTATGCGTTGAATGCCTTGGCAGAATGTGGGGATGGCTCTGCGTTTGAGTTGGGATTATCCGCCCTTGAGGATGCAAACCCTGTTGTGCGCAAGACCGCGCCTCAAATGTTGGTAGGCACTGACCCGCAACGTGCCCTGTCTCCTATTATCCGCAATCTAAACGATGATGATAGTTATGTCCGCAGGGCGCTGGCAGATGCACTTGGGAAAATTGGAACACCCGCGCTTGATTCATTGCTCATTGCATTAGCCAACCCAAGCTATGAAGATGGCGCATTGATGGCGCTTGAATTATTACCTGCGCAGAAAGCAAGTCTGCAAATTCGCGCACATGCAATTGGTACAGCAAAATCTGCGCTGCACTATCATCAACTGGCGCTTGGACTTGCTCAAAAATTTGGGCGGACTATTTCAGGGGATAGCCGTCATCAATTGTTGATCGAGTCTCTGCACGATAAAGCCCATCGCAGCGGACTCAATTCCCTGCGGGCGGTTGGTTTGATCAAAGGCCGCGATGCTGTGAGAGTTGCAATCGAAAACCTGCGCAGCCGTGAAGCCTCTCAAAGGGCGAATGCGCTTGAAGTCCTTGAATCAATTGGCGAGGTGGAAATTATCCGCCCGCTGTTGGCGTTGTGGGAATCTGGAGAGTCAACATCCGTACCCTTGCCTGAACACTGGCTTTTGGAATTGCTGCATGATCCTTATTCCTGGCTGCGCGCTTGTGCTGTGTTGGTCGCCGCTGGTTCCAAAGATCAGGGAATTATTTTCGCCCTTCAAATTCTTTCCCAATCAGACCCCGATTCAATTGTTCGTGATGTTGCAGAAAAAGCACTTTTAGGAGATCGACTTATGGATACTCTTGCCACCATACCACTCATGGAACGCATCCTCTTTCTGCGGCGTGTACCCATCTTCGCAGACCTCTCGCCTGCGGATTTGAAACAGGTAGCGGCGATCACAGCCGAAGCGGTCTTTGCGGATGGCGATATTCTTGCTCATCAAGGTGAGTCTGGCGATGAGATGTATATCGTTGTTTCGGGAGTTGTAAGCGTGATGATGACTTCCGGTGACCAGAAGGAAGCCCGAGAAGTAGCCAGAAGATCTTCGGGTGATTACGTGGGGGAGATGGCGATCATCAACCGCGAGCCGCGTATTGCCACGCTTGTTGCCTCGGGCACGGTGCGTACATTGTGCATCGAACAAAAAAAGTTTGAAGGCATCCTGCGCGAACGACCAGAGATCAGTCTGGCGATGATGCGTGTATTATGTAGAAGGCTAAAAGAAGCCAATGATCAAGCGATAAAATAGAGACTGTTTATTTTTGAAAGAGTCTATATGGACCATGATATAAATATGAATTACAGGTATACCTCGACGAATGAACAAGTAACGGATTGTGACTATACCAATATATCTGTTTCCAAATTATTGACTCGCTGAAAATGTCCGACCCAATTGCTGCCGGCTGATATATTTTATTTGTTAAAAGTCGAGACAAATGTCCACTTATGTTCATTCGTGTCACAATGGAAACACTTCTACTTCAAAAATCTGAGCGGATGACCCAAGTAGCCAGTACAACCATTGACTTCCCCTTTCATCTGTGTGCACGCTTTGTTATCGAGATTCAATTTGGGTGGATGAACGAAGTAGCTAGTACTAGGCAACATAGTAATCTCTGAGTATGTCACCTTTAATGCCTTTTACTCAACGGCGTAAATATGGACTTCTTTTTCTAGCCTATTTTCCAACTTATCCTTTTCCACTTCGATATCATAACGAGATTGCAGGTTTATCCAGAAACGTTCTGAGAGGCCAAAGAATAAGGATAGACGAAGAGCCGTATCAGGTGTGATCGCGCGCTTACCCAGCACGATCTCATTGATGCGTCGCGGCGGTACGCTAATATCCTTGGCAAGCCTATACTGGCTGATGCTCATCGGCTCCAGAAATTCTTCGAGCAGGATTTCACCCGGGTGAATAGGTGGTAATTTATTAGCCATGTTAATCTCCTTAGTGATAATCTGCGATTGCCACATCGTAACAATCGCCATTCTTCCATCGAAAACAAATTCGCCATTGCTGGTTGATGCGGATACTGTGTTGACCTTCGCGGTCGCCGCTCAATTTCTCCAATCGGTTTCCAGGTGGGACTTTTAAATCATCCAGCTTTTCCGCCGCGTCGAGAATCTCCAACTTCATTCGTGCCTTGCGTTGAATATCAGCTGGCAGGGAACGGGATCTCTGGCCTTGTTTGGTTATTTCGGTCATCCACCCGAATTTGTGAGTTAAAACGAATTGGACGCCTTGATTGCCTGACGAAATTCCTGCCTAAAATCCCAAGAAAATCGGCGGATGAGCCAAGTAGCTAGCACAGGTTGCACAATAAAAATCAACCTTCCACGGGCTATTTCGTTTATCACATACTTGAAAAATATTCTTAATGAGAAGATTTATTATTTTTCCCTCTTAACAGATACGTTGTTTTGAAAACATAAAAATACCAACGCAAATA
>CAIWRB010000357.1 GCA_903914955.1 uncultured Chloroflexota bacterium
AGGTACACTTTTCCAAAACGAATTGCAATCAACTTCTCCTGCCTGATTAGTTTAGATACACCTTGTAAGGTAAAGCCTAAGGTTTCTGCGGCATTTTGGGTGGTCATAAACTCATTGAGGTCAGGCATTGTTTTACTAGTGGGTGTTCTTATGAAAACTGACATGGGTTACTCCATCGAAATTTTGAGTGAGTGAGTAACCTGCCGATAATAGTGGTGGGCGCTGAGGGACTCGAACCCCCGACCCCCTCGGTGTAAACGAGGTGCTCTAACCAACTGAGCTAAGCGCCCGGGTGATCAACATTATAGCATGTGATTCTAAAAAACGAAAAAAATAAGGCTGCGTTATAATCAAATTACTTATACAGGAGAAAACCCATGACCGAATCAAAACCACTGAACTGGACGCCGGCTTCCGATGTTGGCTACTCCGTGATCCGCCGCGGTGATGGCGGCATGACATTAACGTTTACCGACCTGTCAGATGCCACCCTCTCCCACTGGCATGATTTTGCGCTGGCTCACCTACTTGAAGCAGACCGCCGCACGCGCAACCTATATGACCTGCGCTCTGTGAAACACATCCCCGAAAAAGCGATCCGCATGGCAGTGGACGCGAACAGCGACCCGTCTGCGCGCAATATTCGCGTTGCAGTTGTAGTAGCGGATCAATCCGTGGCAGATGCGGTCCGCAGTGTGGCTTCGGGTTCTTTACCAGAAACAGCTTCAGCCATGAAGATCTTTACCGATATTAATGAGGCCGAAGCCTGGCTGGCGCGTTCGTTGGATCAGATCTAACTTCGTCATTGCGAGAACGGCGTTCTTCCGTCCGAAGCAATCTCCCACACAATTGAGGATTGCTTCGGGCAAAATCAAGAACACCCTCGCAATGACATAACCGACATGAAATCATCTTCTCTGCAGATCGGGAGTTTTACATTCAACTGGGGTTCCCGCACCTATGTGATGGGAATCTTGAATGTGACACCCGATAGTTTTTCAGGTGATGGGATCATCACAAAAGGGGATGCCGTGAAAGTTGCCGTGGAGCAGGCACGAAACTTCCTCACATACGGCGCGGACATTTTGGATGTGGGCGGCGAATCAACGCGGCCGGGCTCCGCTCCTGTCAATGCAGATGAAGAAATGGAACGCGTGATTCCCATTATTCGCGCGCTAAAGAATAATTTTCCAGAAGCAATTATTTCAATTGATACTTATAAAGCTCAAGTCGCTGAAGAAGCGATTCGAGCCGGCGCGCAGATCATCAACGATGTGTGGGGATTGCGCGCAGATGACGGCCTGGCACTCGTCGCGGCAAAATATAAAACGCCGGTTATTCTGATGCACAATCGCAGCAACCCTGCCAGTGTGGAAATCCGCGAGAAATTTGGAAATGCCTACGTCGGCGCGGAGTATGAAAACTTAATTGAAGATGTAAAACGCGAATTACTAAGTAGCGTGGAACTGGCTCGCAAAACTGGAATTGCCGAGTCGCATATTGTTCTGGATCCAGGCGTCGGCTTTGGAAAGACGCGTGAACATAACTTGGAATTAATTGATCGGCTGAATGAAATCCGCGAGCTGGAATATCCCATTTTATTGGGAACATCCCGCAAATCATTTATCGGATTCACTTTAGACCTGCCCGCAGATCAACGCGTGGAAGGCACCGCCGCGACAGTTGCCGTGGGCATCACACGCGGCGCAGACATCATCCGCGTACACGATGTCAAAGAGATGGCGCGGGTGGCAAAAATGACGGATGCGATAGTAAGACAAAAATAATATGGAAGATTATTCAAAAGATCTTCTCCGTACTGGGATCATCGAAGCGAAATCGGGCAATCAAGTATCCGCACGCCGCTATCTTGACCGCGCCATTTATATGACCAGCTCGCACGACTTGCTCGCAGAAGCATGGTTTTGGATGGGAGAAATCACGGTTGACCCGGTTGAAAAACGTAAAGCTTTGGAAAATTGTCTTTCACATGACCTGCATCATGCGCGGGCACGGCGTTCGCTTGCCATTCTGGATGGAAAACTTAAAGCCGACGAAGTGATCGATCCTGATAAATTACCTGCCGCGCCTGAAGGATTACGCCAGGTGAATGCTGATAGATTCATGTGTCCCAAATGCGGCGGACGCATGGCATTTGCACCGGACGGCCAAACACTCGTCTGCGATTATTGTTCACGCAACCATATTGTTGGCGCGAACACCCAACAATATGCAGACGAGAAAGATTTCATCATTGCCATGGCAACTTCTCGCGGACATGGCAAGCCGTTGCAGGAACAGGTCTTTCATTGCAATGGCTGCGGTGCTGAATTTATTATGCCGCCTAAGCAAATCTCGGCTTCGTGTGTATATTGTGATTCTCCGCATGTGATCAATCTTGAAAAAACAAAAGACCTGCTCGCACCGGATGGCATCATTCCGCACGTGTTCAACCAAAAACAGGCGACTAAATTTTTGATCGATTGGGTTGAAAGTAACAACATCAAGCCAGAAAAAAAGATGGAACTGCCGCGCGGGCTGTATCTTCCGCTCTGGACTTTTGACATTGGCGGAGTCATTGATTACACAGGGGAAATGATCGAATATGAAGATCAACTATTCGCGAAACGCGGCGAGAAAAAAGTTACCCGCGTCACAGACCAATATCCCATTATGGTGGATGACCTGCCGCTGCCCGCCTCCCGAAAACTGTCTGCTGTTTTCTTGAAGTTAATCCCTGCTTTTGACACGAAGACCATCAAACCATATGATCCACGCTTCCTCGCAAGCTGGCCCGCTGAAATTTATGATGTTCCCATGGCCGACGCTTCTTTGGACGCTCGCAGTCAGGCGTATGCGCGTTACAAGGACAAACTTCCACATTTGCTGAATGGCATAAACATTGTGCATACCTCGTCTTCAAATCTTGTTGTAGAGTCATTCAAACTTAATTTGCTTCCGATCTGGCTGACAGAGCTTTCATTTGACGGGCGCAAGCATTTGGTACTGGTCAATGGTCAAAGCGGAGTTGTGGCCAGCGACGTTCCGGATAAGACACAAAAACAGGAAGAATCTGAAAAAGGTGGATTGATGGGTTTTCTTTCCGATCTGTTGAATGATTGAGTTTCACATTTACTGTTATCTGAAAAAAATAAATTTATGAGGAGAGTTTTATGAATACTTTACCAGAAGGCTTTAAGTCCCGTTCGGCAACACTTGACGATGTTGAAATTGTCGCAGACCTGTTTAAAATAAATGCGCTTGCGACAGCCGGGGTTGAGGATATCAATGCTGAAGAGACACGCAATGCATGGCAATCACCCCGTTTTAACCCCGCCACTGACATACAATTAGTTTTCACCTTCGACGGGAAATTGGCGGCTTATGTGGAAGTGTGGGTGAATAGTAATTTGCCTGTCCACCCATTTATTTGGGCATGTGTGCATCCCGATTTTATGGGAAAAGGATTAGGCACATATATTACAGAATGGGGCGAGGAACGTTGCCGTCAAGTGATCGATATTCTGCCTGCTGATTTGCGCCTTGCCCCTCACGTGGTTTCTGTCAGTACAAATCAGGCTGCGCAGCAATTATTTAAGGAAAGGAATTGGAGTTACGTCCGCTCATATTACACCATGCGCATTGACATGGATTCCATTCCACCCATGCCGACGTGGCCTAAAAGAATTGAATTGCGTCAATACACATCAGAGAATCTGCGGGCAGTTTATAGCGCCCATCGGGAAACTTTCCGTGACCATTTTGGCTATGTTGAAGTGCCGTTTGAAAACGGATTTGAACAATTCAAGCACGGCCTCGAAAATGATACTCAATATGATCCCAGTTTATGGTTCATTGCATGGGATGGCAATGAAATTGCCGGGTATTGCCTGTGCCGATCAGAGTCAATGAGCGATCATCAAGCAGGATATGTCAATATTCTTGGCGTGCGCCGAGCATGGCGCAAACATGGACTGGGACTGACACTCCTGCAACATGCCTTTGGTGAGTTCCATCGGCGCAGCCAGATGCATGTTGAACTAGGCGTTGATGCAAACAGCCTGACAGGTGCATTGCGGCTGTACGAAAAGGCGGGTATGCATATTCACAATCAAAACAACATGTTTGAAAAGGAACTGCGCCCCGGCAGAGAAGTGGCTGTAGAGTCGCTGTAAAATAGACATATGCCTTCCACTCTCCCGATTCTCCGCGCCCGCCGCGAACGACGACTCGCAAAACAACGCGCATCATCCAACCGCACACGGGGCACGTTGCTCATAGTTGGAACGGTTCTTTCACTTCTACTTGCGGCAATAATTATTCTAGGCGCATTTGCCTACGCAGACATTACGCGCGATCTTCCTTCTGTTGAAATTTTGCCGCGCCTGCTCAATCCGCCCGACGGACTTTTGCTGCAACCCACGCGCATCTATGACCGCACAGGTTTGCAGCTTCTTTATACTTTTTCGCCAACCGACAAAACGCGGCGATATATTCCCATCAACAAACAAAATCCGCAGCATATTCCAGAAAATTTTATCAATTCAGTGATCGCTGTTGCAGACCCGAATTTCTGGTCTCACGCTGGGTATTCGATTCAGAAATTCAACGATCCCAATTCGCACCCAACCATCGCGCAAAAACTTGTCAGCGAATTAATTACTTACAACGAGGCTCCTTCGTTTCGGCGTGCCATCCGCGAGCGCATTCTTGCCGCACAGATCACCGCGCAATTTGGCCGCCCACAGGTTATAGAGTGGTATCTCAACAGCGCACATTTCGGAAATTATGCCTTTGGTGTCGAGGCTGCGTCGCAGCTTTATTTCGGAAAATCATCCGAACAACTTACACTGGCTGAGTCCGCCATCCTTGCGGCGACAAGCGAAACACCGGCTCTCAATCCGTTGGATGCTCCGAAACAAGCAATACAACGCGGACGTGAAGTAACCAATAATTTGAACGGACTTGGCATTGTAAACAAGAAGGATACGACAACTGCATTGGAAGAGAACCCCGAAATACTCTCAGCACATCCGACTCCGCCCAGGTTTGCTCCTGCTTTCGTCAACATGGTCTTGTCCCAATTAGACTCGCAGATCCCGCGCGACCGAATCGAGCGCGGTGGATTGAACATCATCACCACATTGGATTACGGCCTGCAGAAACAATCTGCATGCGTTACAGAAATATACGCAAGCCGCATGGCCGGAATAACTGAATCAGAAAATAAATGCGAGTCTGCAAGATTGCTGCCTTCGCTGCCACCCGCCGTCACACTTGCAGATTCATCTGCGAGCGCATTGATCCTTGACCCGAATAATGGTCAGGTGCTGGCGCTGGTCGGAGAAACTGTTCAAGGTGTCGAAACTCCACTCGTGACCGCACACAGCCCAGGGTCAAGCCTGGATGCGTTTGTCTATTTGACAGGATTCACCAGAGGCTTGAGTCCAGCCTCATTAACCTGGGATATTCCAAAAGAAGGAATCATCCAAAATTTTGACGGTGTTTATCACGGCCCAATGCGTTTGCGGACCGCACTGGCAAATGATTATCAAGTGCCGGTCGAAACATTGCAGGCGCAAATGGGCATTGAAAATGTGACAAGTATTGCGTCGTCGTTTGGAATTAATTTGAACGATGATATTTCAATGCTGAAACTTGCGGGCGCGTATGGCGTGCTTGGAAAACAGGGAATTTATTTTGGACAAACGGTGCGCGATGATTTTTTACCCGTCACTATTTTGCGCGTCGAAAGCGTGGACCATGCGGTGCTGGTGGATTGGACATTGCCGCAGGCAAAACCTGTGTTGACTCCTGCGCTCGCGTATTTGATGACAGATGTATTGAGTGACGATACCGCGCGCGGCAGATCTAACTCACTTGCGATTGGGCGGCCTGCGGGCGTGAAGGTCGGACAAACATCCGATGGACGCGATGCGTGGGTGGTTGGTTATACACCTTCGCACGTGGTGGTCACGTGGACGGGTGCGCATGGCGAAAATGAAATTGTTTCTCCAAAATTTCCGTCGGTGTTGTGGAATGCATTGATGCAAGTTGCGTCTGGCAATTCTCCCGTTAATGGCTGGAGCGCGCCACCGGGAGTTTCGACCCTAACTGTATGTGATCCTTCGGGAATGCTGCCCACAAGTGAATGTCCAAACTTGGTGAGTGAAGTTTTCTTGAATGGCAGTGAACCCATTCAAGCGGACAATCTTTATCGCGAGTTTGACATCAACCGCGAAACAGGTCTGCTTGCCACGGTCTTTACTCCGCCAGAATTAATTGAAAAACATGTGTATATGCTCATCCCTGAAACAGCGCGTGATTGGGCGTTGAGTTCCGGACTTGAAATTCCGCCAACATCGTATGACGCCATTCAAGCCCCGCCTGTGGATCCTATCGCAAATATCACATCGCCTGAATTATTTTCGAATGTGAACGGCGTTATAAAAATTATTGGCACAGCATCTGGTGATAACTTTGCTTACTATCGCGTACAAGTTGGCAAGGGATTGAATCCACAGGAATGGATTCAATTGGGGAGCGATGTTATTAGTTCTGTAGAAAATGATGTTCTGACTGAGTGGGACACAAAAGGCTTGAGTGGACTGTATGCAGTTAAGCTGCAAGTAGTGAGAAATGACCAGGTGGTGGATACAGCTGTGATTCAGGTAACGATCAAATAAAAAAATCACCGAGTTCTCGAAGAATTCGGTGATTTTTGCTCCACAGGGAAATACTAATTTAATAAAAAAACCACGGGAACTTAATATTGCAGTTGAAAATTTATCCGCCTTCTTCAATTTCTCTTTTGATCTGATAGATGTCA
>CAIWRB010000358.1 GCA_903914955.1 uncultured Chloroflexota bacterium
CTTCTGCGGTCGGCGGTCCGTTCTGTAATCTGCTTGGGTTGTTGGTGGCGCGCATGGAAGTGGATGACTTTACAAAAGCCATTGAAACCACGCGCGCACATTTGCCCGATCCTGGCGATGTGGAGGCAAATTTATTTTTGCGCGACATCTATGATTTCTTCGCCAACAATCGCCCGGTCTTGTCCAGTGTGCAGGGCTTGCAAGAGTCTGTCCATCGTTCCGTGGTCGAGACGACCGAGGCAAGAGCTGCACTGGTGCGCCAGCGAGCCGGCTTGTTCGGTGTGATGGCTGTGTTGGGATTGGTACTGGCAATCATTGCGCCATTCATGGGCGCGGGGCTGATGTAGAAAAATGCCTTGATCATCTGTCGAGCGCTTCTCCGTGACGATCATCAAAAGCCAAAATGGATCTTTATACATTGAACCTTAAGAACATCAGATACCAAAATCAACAAAAGTTTTCGGCGCGGCAGATTATTTTTTGGAGTGTTACGTTGGTGCTGGCTGTCAGCTTTTTTTTCTTTGTGCGTCGCCTGACAGCCTGCTGGCAATTGACTGCCCTCCCAGGTACACCGCCTTCTTATTGCGCCGGAAATCTGGAAAGTCAACCTGACATCCCTGATCTCAACATTGACGGTGCGCCCATTATAGATATTCCATCCGATGTTGAAGCGCCGCAGATTGAGATGCCTCAATGGGATGGCGGCAGCCGTATCAATATTGTTTTCTTTGGTTTGCGGGGTGGCGACATCAGCGGTGACGATTGCCCAGCCTGCACCGATACGATCATGTTATTGACCATCGACCCTGTTACCAAAACAGCAGGCATGTTATCCATTCCCCGTGATATGTGGGTCAATATTCCGGGCTTTGGTTACAGCCGCATCAATACAGCCTGGACTCTTGGAGAAGGAGCCAAACTACCGGGTGGCGGACCAGGTCTGGCGATGGAAACCGTCTCCCAATTTATCGGCGTGCCAGTTCATTATTATGTTCAAGTGGATTTTGGCACCTTTGTGTCTTTCATCAACATGATCGGCGGCATCGATGTTTATGTTGATGAAAAAATGGTATTGGACCCGGCAGGTACCGGGCAGGATCATTTTGTGCTTACCCCTGGCGACTTTCGCCATTTAACTGGTAAACGTGCTCTTGCGTATGCACGTTGTCGTCATGAGTCCCAGGGTTGCAGTGGTGGAGATGTGGGTCGCGCAAAGCGCCAACAACAAGTCATCATGGCGATCAGGGACAAGGTGTTCGATCCGATTTACTTTCCCGAATTATTGGCACAGGCTCCGGAGATTTATCAAACCTTCTCAGCTGGCATCCATACCAACATGTCCTTCGAGGATGCTTTGAAACTGGCGGTGCTTGCAAAAGACATTCCGATTGAAAGCATCAAGCAAGGCGTGATCGACAACAATATGGCAGTCTTTGCGAATGTCACACTCAATGGAGTTCCTGCCAGTGTCCTGAGACCCATCCCGGATATGATTCGCATCTTGCGCGATGAGATATTTATTCCGGGCGGACCACTTAGCCCACTCGCGCAGGGTGACGCAACAACATTAATGCAGGCGGATGCGGCGCGGATACGGGTTACGAATAATACCTACACGGCAGATTTGGACGGACGTACTGCCAATTTCCTGATGGCACAGGGAATACAGGTGATGGATTATGGTATCCCCACCGGATGGTCTGAACAGACTGTACTGATCGTATATTCCCCAAAGCTATATGCCTTGCGGTATTTGACGGAGACCTTTGGGGTCGGGAGCAATCAGATCGTCATCCAGCCTGATCCCGCCGCGACCGTTGATATCGAGATTCGTATTGGGGAGGATTGGGTCAGCAAGTTACCGACCGGTTATTAAGTGGTTACAC
>CAIWRB010000359.1 GCA_903914955.1 uncultured Chloroflexota bacterium
TAACCCCCATCCGTCTTTTTATACAAAGGCCCAAAAGGTTCTTAAAACTTTTTGGGCCTTTGTATAATTAATGGAGCGCTTTCCGCATCTGCTCAAGGCCTTGCTCAAGAAGCTTGCGCGAAGTCCCAAAATTCAATCGGATATGGCCTTCCCCGCTCTCGCCGAATATCTTCCCTTCGCTCGCGGCAACTTTTGCATTTTTCAGGAAGAATTCATACGGCGAACCGACTATTTTAGTTTGTGTGAAATCAAGCCAGCAAAGATAGGTCGCATCGGGTATTGTCAAACGGACTTGAGGCATATACTCAGTGACATATTCCACAAGAAAATCGCGGTTGTCTGTCAGATAGCGGAGAAGTTCTTTCAACCAGCCATCACACGCACCAGAGAAAGCAGCCTGCGCGGCAATTAATCCCAGGCTGCCGACATGCATCCGCAGATGATTGACTTCTTTTTCGAAGCGCTCGCGCAATTCCTTGTCTGTGATAATTGCAAATCCGCAGAACAAACCTGCGACATTGAATGTCTTAGATGGTGAGATCAGGGTGATCGTGTGCTTTGCGATCTCAGCAGACAGTTTTGCCAGCGGGCTGAATTTATTATCACCCATAATCAGCTCAGAATGAATTTCATCTGAAACGATCAACACATTGTTCCTGATACAGAGTTCCGCCATTTTCAACAAATCTTTGCGCGAGAAAATAATCCCGAGCGGGTTATGCGGATTGCACAACAGGAACATTCCTGCTTTCTTAACCTGCTTTTCGAAAATATCCCAGTCAATTTCGTAGCTCAGAATATTTCCAGTGACATGTTTTATAAGCGGCGCCTCAAGCAAAGGGATGCCAATGTTGTTTTTGACTTCATGGAATTCATTATAGACTGGCGTTTGCATAAGCACTCCTTTTTTTGGCGTACAAGCAATGCGCACCGCAACGCTGAAACCATTGACTATCCCCGTTACCGCCACAACCGCTTCAGGCTTGACCTTCCAACGGTATAGCTTATCCATGCGCGAAGCGGCAGTTTCCTGCAAGGCTCTCGACGGCATCTCATATCCCAGCACGCCATGATCCACAGCCTTATGAAGCGCTCGCAAGATCGGCTTGGGTGCGGGGAATTCCATATCCGCAACCCACATTGGCAGCACATCTTTTGGATAAAATTGCCACTTGATCGAATTGCTATTGTTGCGACGATTCGGTATTTCGTTGAAGTTTGTCATGAGTTTTCCTTTTATTTTTTATAGGCGATGATCATTCCATAACGTACTGGCGCAAGCGAAAGAATCCAATCATTATCCGTGGTAATAATTTTAGAGATCTATTTTCCATCCACCTCGATAAAAACAGGAAAGGCTATTTATCATAAGCCTTTCCTGTTTTTAGGTATATTAATAGAACTTCAAATTATGGCGCTGTTGAAACAGGCCGCCAGACTGGATTGAAATCAAGGTTGGGGTCGGTGGTAACGCGGGTGGGGTTTTGCCCTGAAATGGGCATGTAGAAAATATCATTATTTTCACCAGATTCTCCGCCTTCATAAGCAAGAAGTAAACCATCGGAAGAAAAATGCACATTCTCTATTGTAATAAGGTTATATTGTAAACGTTTGCCTTGTTCAACAGAATGATCGACGGCGGAAATACTCATCACATACGGCGAACAGGTCTTGGTAGCACAGCGCTGACTGAACAGAATCAGCTGGCCGTCTGGTGACCATTCTGGAAGATAATCATTATATTCCAATCCGCTTCGAACGATCTGCTTTAATCCAGTACCATCCGCATTCATCAGCCAAATTTGAAAGACGCCAAATCGTTTAACTACATACACGATCTGCGAGCCATCCGGAGACCAGGATGGTTGACGAGACTCAACACGGTCAGCGCCCTTCGTTATCTGGGTAACAGCGGAAAAATCGTTCACGTCCACGGTATAAATTTCCATTTGTCCGCTGCGAATTGAAGTAAACGCAACGGAGTTTCCATCGGGTGACCAGGCTGGTTCAAAATCTCCACCAGGCGCTGTGTCAATTGCCGTCAGGCCTGTGCCATCTGCGTTGATTATATATAAACTGGCTTTGTAATAAATATCATCCATACCCTTGCATGGAGATATAAACACCATTTTAGTGCCATCAGGAGACCAGGAAGACTGGCAAGCCCCATCGGGCATATTCGTGATTTGAACTGCGCTGTCACTGGCAAGATCGGCGATATAGATCTGTGGAATCCCCGAACGGTTGGAGGCATACGCGATCTGTCCAAGTCCACTCGCTGGAAGAATAACTGGAGCAATCGGACTTGCCAAAGGGGTGACTGTTTCTGCCGGGCTGGCAACCAAAGTGGAGGTTGCAGAAGGAACTGCGGTCTTCGTCGGGATAATTGTTGCAGTAGGCTTAATCGCGGTTTGAGTAGGAGTTGACGTGAAGGTTACAGTCAGCGTTTTTGTCGGCAGTGCTGATGGCGTGATGGAGGGTGTGACAGTACTGGCAGGGGCAAGGAAGGGGATCATGCCGCGTAAGTTTGCAGGTAATATACCAGGAACAAAAAAAGGGACACTTGCCAGAAGCAGGAGCAACAAAATAAATGTAAAGCGGAGCAAAGCAAAGCGGCGTTTACGTTCACGTTCTTTTTGTTTTTTTAGTGGAGAAACAAAAGGAAGGTTTTCTTTTTCGGTGGCTGGCACAAATGGGATGGGTGTTTTTATCTCTACAGATGTAACAGATTCGATCATTTCCTTTTGCGGGAAAGAATCAGCAGCAGGAGGAGGAGGTGCGACAGTATAATTGCCGCTTATTTGTTGTGTTTTAGATTTTGCGCTAAGCAGGGCTTTTTTAAATTCTTCGGCATCCTGGAAGCGATCACTCGGGTCAACTGCCATCGCTTTTTCAATTGCGGCAGCCAAACGGCGCGAGACTTTTGTATTTCGCTTGCGAAGCGGAGTTAATTGCGCATTATCCATTGCGCGCGCCAAACCATCTTCGGGGATGACGCCGCTCAAAGCTGCGTACAAAGTTGCTCCCAATGAATAAATATCAGTTCTCGGGTCTGTGCGCGCAGTGCCATATTGTTCAGGTGGAGAATAGCCAGGCGTCATCGCACGAGCGCCGGTCGTAGTAGCCTGAGTTGCGTTTTGATACACCTTCGCTAATCCAAAATCAACCAAAAAGATATGACCATCCGGCGTGATTTTCACATTGCCTGGTTTAATATCGCGATGCAAAATAGGCGGCTTGCGCGTGTGTAAATAAGCAAGAGCATCACACATTGCCGCGCCAATATGCACAGCATCTTCCTCGCCGAGCATACCAAGCCGTTCCATACGGAAACGCAAATCCTCGCCATCAATAAAATCCATAACAAGGTATTGTCCCTGATCTCCCAATACTATATGATCAGAAACACGCGGCAGATTTGGATGACGAAGATTAGCCAAAATCACCGCCTCAAGGCGGAACTGGCGTGAATATTCATCTGTGGTAAAAAGATTTTCCTTTAATGCAATCACTACGCCAAGATTTTCATCTACAGCGCGGTATACCGATCCCATGCCACCCTGACCGAGAATTTCAACAATACGGTAACGATTATGAAGAAGAGTATTTTTCTCAAGCGTCATCTAAGATACCTTTTGATCAAGCAATAATGGTTGAGATTATATCAGATTGAAGTAACAGTAATACCGCATAAATGGTGCGGAACGGCCATATTTCTGTTGAATATCATTGCATTTTCCCATGGATGTATCCCAGAAGGCCCGAATTCTATACCTGATAACAAACCCGATTCACTCCAGCCGCAGAGTTGATTCTGTAAAAACGAGAGAATCTATCTTTTATATTACTGTCCCTGCACCCAAATATCATTCTTTCCGTTGAAACAAGCCTGATAGTTTCTGAGAGCCGCGCAGGATAAAATTAGGCCCATGGAAAGGAACTAATCAAATGGAAATCCCAAGACACTGGCGACTCAAGAAACAACGGTACGGACTGATAGGTGAAGTATGCCCGCACTGCGATCACAAAATTTTCCCACCCCGCGACGTATGCCCCAACTGCGGCGACGAGGCGAAAGAACAATTTGCATTCAGCGGCAAAGGTGAAGTTTATTCCTACACCACCGTTTATGAAGCCCCTGCTGGCTTTGATGCAAACGCTCCATATACCGTTGCAATTGTAAAACTGGAAGAAGGCCCCATGCTCACCGCACAATTGACAGACATAGGTAATCAACCTGTTGAAATTGGCATGCCTGTAGAAATGGTCACTCGCAAAATGCGCAATGATGGTGACGAGCGGGGATTGATTGTATACGGGTATAAATTCCGCCCTACTCCACTACATACCACGGCCTGACCCCCAGATATGGGATGAAGCTTCAAAAACAAGAATAAATTTCTCTATATTGCGGAATACTTGTTTACGGGCATTCGATTTCTATCTCATAAA
>CAIWRB010000360.1 GCA_903914955.1 uncultured Chloroflexota bacterium
ACCGCCGTTTGATTGAACTGCAGGATTTATCTCTGTTTAGACGCCGCACTACCTACAATGTTTACGAAAGTATTTCCCATCTTCCCTTCTAATTACCCAAAACGGGAATTGCTGAGTGTTATTAGCTATTTTGCTGCCCGCCCAAGCCGTGATCTTATCATTGCTGCCAACCAGCAGGCGACACAGGAATGGTGGCGCACTCGAAAAAAAGATTTTGAAATTTATGTTTCCCAGCTTGTAATTCAAGAGGCGGGCGCAGGTAATGTAGAGGCAGCAAACGGCCGTCTTGAGGCGTTGGAAAACATTCCATTACTTGACATTGTTGATGATGGAATTCAATTGGCTGAAAAACTTGTGGAACAAAAAGCCATTCCTGAACAGGCCTCAGAAGATGCTCTTCATATTGCCCTTGCCGCAGTTCATGGAATGGAGTATTTGCTTACGTGGAATTTTAAGCATATTGCCAATGCGACTATGCGGGCGAATGTGGAATTGGTTTGCCGCTTAAACGGTTTTGAACCGCCCATTATTTGTACGCCTTTGGAATTAATGGAGGTATAAGATGTGGAATGATCCAATTGTTGAGGAAGTGAGGGCGGTTCGTACTGCTCATGCCCAAAAATTTAATTATGACTTGAAAGCCATTGCTGCTGATTTTAAGAAGCAACAAAAGAAAAGTAAACGACAAGTGGTCTCGCTTCCCTCTAAAAAACCGGTTGTTTTGCAAAGAACAAAGGTTGATAAAGAGAATTAAGGCAATATCCCAGCAGGAGGACTGGGATATTGTTTTTTTACGCTCGCTTATCAACTTAGATTGGACAGTTTCTTATACCCGTCTTTTCTTCGCCCAGTCCTCGATGATCGTAAACTCCGATCTTTCGTGACCTTCCCCATTCCATTCAATATCAAATGTAGATGCTTCGAGCAGGCTGATGTTTTTTTCACGCGCAAGTTTTATAGTAACGAACAAGCTTCTGAATTGGAATAAAAACGGCAAGGGGTCCTTGAAATTCAGTATCACATCAGCACTGGCAAAAAATGTTTTTATCCATTGTCTCAAATTTTTATTCTTAAAAGCCGCGGGCAAACCATAGATCAACATCGCGGTCGAGAGCATGCACGAGCCATGATCAATCGGGGTAATGCAATCCATTTGCGGGTTTAGAAATGCCTCGGCAAAGCGCGGATGCGCAGCCAGCAAATGCACGCCGCTTGTCGCGCGCGGATTACATTCCAGCACATACACTCGCCCGTCAGAAGTTTGAATGAAATCAAATGCGATCTGGCCCGTGAATTGATTCCCTTTCACAAAAGATCTTACCCATTCAAAAATAGCGGGATGCTCCACATGTTCGAAGACAATCGTCGCGCCCTGACCCGCAGTGAAATGCGACGGATACGCCGTGTGCGCGGTGAGGTGTCCAGCATGGCAAAGGCTGTATGTGCAATACGCCTGCCCTTCAATATATTCCTGCGCAACCCATGCCTGCCGCGAGTCAAACGACAGCGTGACTAATGCCTTTTGAAGCGGCGGCAGGATCAAGGTCCGCGCAGCGAAGCGCGAATAGACCGGCTTGATCACCAGTCCGCGCCATTGGGCAAACGCATACAGCAACTCAGCCTGCGTCTGGATCAACACCGTATCAGGCATGTGACTGTTGAAAAAAATCCACTTGTTATGAACTTGATCTAATTTTTGAATCGATTCAGAAAAGACCCGACACGGAAGTTCATCACGACCCTTTGCGATGTGGAAGACTTCCTCACAGGTGGGGATGAGCAGGTCGATCTGATTCTCTTCGATAATATTTTTCAGCGCGAAAAGAAACGCCTCAGTTTCCTGACGCGGTGCTGGCACCACAAAATTGGCTTTGATCGCATTGGACGGTTGACTCAAATGCCCGCGCAAAGACTCGGCCATGAAAACCAAATGACCCGCGCGATGAAACGCGCGCGCAAGATCAAGAGTGGCGGGCGCGCGTCCGCCTGTAAGAAGAATATTCATCTACGGCGCGGCGCCTTAATAAGTTAATACCAATCCGCCAATGGATAAGCCCGCGCCTGTACCAACCAATAGTACCTTTTGTCCCCGTTGAATATTCCCATCCATCACCGCTTGATACAGTGTGGCGGGAATGGATGCCGATACGCAGTTGCCGAGTGTTTCGAGCGTGCTCATGATCTTCGGCTTGGGCCAGCCGAATCTTTCAAGCATCATCAATCCCACCTTGCTGGCCTGATGCGGAACAACAACATCTATATCCATGATGTTTTTTGAAAGACCGGGGTACAGCTCTTCCAAAAAATCATGACCGACTTCGCGCACCATGCGCAGCACAGCAGGGCCGTCCATGTGGAACAGGTCATCTTCAGGGTTGTGATTCGCAAACCGCGGATGAAACCGCGAGCCTCCCCCCATGATCGTAGTCAGATACGCGCCTTCTCCGTAGGTCTTGAAATGCGCGTTGTGGATCATGGAAGCCTCACCATAATTTGGTTGAGTAACCACTGCCGCCGCAGCCGCATCCCCAAGCAGCGTGGCAGACTCGGGTTCCTTTGGATTAATTCCGCAGGATGCAATATCCGCACTCGCGATGAGAATATTTTTGTAACGCCCGCTCTTGATAAAGTTTGAAGCCACATCCATCCCAGCCAGAAAACTTAAACAAGTTGTATTCACGGTCATGGCTGGGATGCCCGACCTGCCCAACCCAAGCTGACGCTGGATCAGCGCGCCAGTGTCAGGGATGGCCTGCTCGCCCGTGCCTGATGCGTTGATGATAAGGTCAAGTTGACTTGGCTTGAGTTTGGCTTCATCCAGCGCTTCGCGCGCGGCTTCAGCAGACATGAATGAAGAGGTCTCGTCCACAACCCATCTGCGCTCACGGACACCATTGCGGCGTTCCACCCAACCTGCTGAAAGTCCGCACAGCGCCTCAACTTCCGAGTTTGGCACAATACGTTTAGGTAAATATCTTCCAAGTCCAATAATTTTGAGCGGGATATTCACTTGCATAAGACTCCTAAAAATCCATCTTCTGAAAATATGGGATTGCATACTTCGAAATCGCCTTGATCAAATTCCACGGTCTCTGACGCCGCGCAGGCAAATGCTTCGTGAATACGGCATTGTACTCTGTCACAGATTTTCCACCGCGCACCTTTTTGAATTTTCCCACGCCACCGCTGGCATGCACAAGTAACTTTCGCTCCAGCCCTTCCTGCAAGGTGATCAGCGTTAATAAACGATATAAACCTTCTTCCTGAGGCAGGGATGTGTCATACCCAAACAGAGGCTGGGTCATCGCGCCATTACGGATGAAGAATCCCATCACGGCATTTATCTTTCCGTCACGTTTCAAGGCGCGCAGATGCAAGATCTCTTCATCCCGCGCCAGCTTCATGAACTCAAATGTGAATTGCGGATTATAGTAGGAATATTTTTCAAGATAGAGCAGGTTGTATAACCGTAAAGCACGGGCAAGCTCTTCATCATTTAAATCCTTTCCATCAACCACTTCATACCCATGCTTGCGAAGCACGCGCATATCCTCCTTGTATTGGCGCGTGCAGACCGCCTGCTCAGGCTCCATGTACCAAACCTGACGGCTCAAGACCAGCTCATATCCATTCGCTTCCAAGGCTTGATAAATATGTGGATTCTTTTTCTGATCCACAGAGCGGAACACGATCGCTCTATCTGGAAACCACTTCGGAAGCGCTTCGCTCAACGCTGATAACTGCCCGCTGTTTACTGACGGATACAGATTTGTCGAAAGCAGGTAGTTGTTGACATACACCACCTTGTCTAATTCAGCGCGTCTGAAATACCAGGCCACTGGATTCATGATGATTTTGATCAACGCTTCGACAGGCGGATTGTTAAGATGTTTCACTTCTTCAAATCCGCCGTAGGAAACGTAATGACTGTACGGCGAAACCGTGTACGTATTGTCAGGGTGGAAATCTGAAATGGTGATGGGAATGATAACCTCATCCACTTTGACAAGCATCAAACGAGTGTTGTAAATATTCTTGATGTACTTCTGCGCGCCATCCAATATCATGGGAAGAAGATAACGGCGCGCATAGTCCCCATCAGGCGTGGACGGCCAGGTAAGGGAGGATATATTTTCGCGAGTAAATAATTCGACGGAAGGGCTCATTTAATAAGAAGATTCTCTCAAGGGTTCTAATCAAGGTGCAGCGCACTCTCGTGCGCGAGAATCGTCTCTTCGCAATGTGACGGGATAACATGCGTTTCAGGATGCGTGAGATGGTAGGTGTGTAAATTACGCAGAGTCTCGAGATAGGCTTCAGGATCGGGGAATAATAAATTGGTTATTTTGTGCGGCGGACGATTCTCGACAATGGATTGTTTCAACCATGCCGCATCAGCTACAAAGAAAAATAGTTTGCCATCTTCCTCACGGGCAAAAAGCCCCATTTGACCGTGCGCGTGACCGGGCAGCTCCACACCAATAATGGATCCGTCGCCAAGCAAGTCATGGCCTTTTTTGAATGGAGCATATTCTTGAGATAATAAAATAGACTTGGACATATCCACTGTGCGCGAGCGGGAATCAAAATCTGGCGGGATCAGTCCGCGCAGGAAGGCGTGCTTCAAATCTTCGGAAGGCGTCAGGTTGCGGAGATGTCCAAAGGCATGGGGCATATAAACGAAACGGGACCAACCCAGGTCCGAAAGTGCCGCGATGTGATCCGCATGGAAGTGGGAAATAAAGACATGCGTGATGTCTTTGGGTCGAAGGTCAAAGGCCAAAAGTTGATTGACTACCAAATCCTCTTCATGCAGAGTCACAGGAGTCAGCCAGCGATAAAAACGTTTCGGGAATTTTTGGGTCTCATCAAAGAAACGGTAGGAATAGCCCGTGTCAAAAAGCATCGCGCCAAAACGTGGATGCCGCAGCAGCGAAAACATGGCGGGGAAGTGAATGCTTCGCCAGTGTCCGCCGTGAATGGCAATATGTTCTGGTG
>CAIWRB010000361.1 GCA_903914955.1 uncultured Chloroflexota bacterium
AAAAGCTCCGCAAGTTCTTTCAAACTTGCGGAGCTTTACCAACCAATTTTACAAGCGATCTATTTAAAGAATTTAGCGTTTTCCTTGATACTCGGAGTCAGATCGATAACTTCACCAACGGTCAATGCACGGGTCGTATTGAGCACAATTTTTTTTCCATCGTGATTCACGCCTTCATAATGTCCAGTCAGCCCGCTTTGATTAATGAACTCGCCTCCCTTGGCACGATAGGCTTTCGGCGTTTCGTCTTCCAGAAATATTGCGTGGTATGGACATTCAGGCACACATGCTCCGCAATCAATACAGGTAGCGGGATCAATATAGAAAGTCGGCCATTGCGTCTCGGGCTCGCCAGGCTGAATACATTCAACTGGACACACCGATACACATCCATTGTCGCGCAGGCATAAGCTGGTAATAACGTGAGTCATAATTTCTCCTTTAAGTTGGATCGCGCCGCATAAACCCCTAATTCAGGCCTATGATCTTTGCTCAAAATTTCTTAGAGCGCATATTGAAACCTGCCCAATAAGCGGCAGGTTATATTCAATAGTCGTGATATCGCCGGAAAAGTTATGCTTATAAATAGGACTAATCTTATTTTAAGTCTTGACATTTCCCGTTCTCCCGGAGTAAACTCTGTGTATACAGCATAAAAAATCGTTGTAAATTTCTCAAATAAAAAGGAGTGCACTCTTGATGTCCATCACGATCTTCACAACCCCCGATGTAGTTGGCAAAATGCCTTCTTGGAGTTCGCCTGTAGACCGAAACTAGGTCTCAACCTGTCCCCTGTTTATTTTGGGCTGTGGCGCACTTGTCACAGCCTTTTTTGTTTAATTTTTATATTTACGAGGAAAACACCATGACCAGCATACAGCCTGCGCACGAGCCCGCGCTCACTTTTGACTTCCGCCCCACCCTGCAAGAGAACCGCCTCAAAGGGTTATGGCAGATGATGTCCGATTATCGTATGTCGTATATCGCGGCGACCATCGCACTGGCGATCTCCGCCCTTTCGAAAACCTATACCTACATCCTGCTGCGATTCTTCGCGGATGATGTGCTGGGACAGAAAAAATATATCGGCGATTCTTTGACCTCATCCCTGATCTGGATCGGGCTGGGATTTATCGGACTCGCCGCTTTTGAGGGAACCTTCTCATTCCTTTCCGGGCGTTTGGCTGCGTATACCGCCGAAGGCATCACGCGCCGTTTGAGAGACTTCCTTTTCGACCACATTCAACGCCTGAGTTTTTCGTACCATGCCACCACTCCCACAGGCGATCTGATCGAACGTGTCACATCCGATGTGGACGCATTACGCCGCTTCTTCAGCGAGCAAGCCATCGGCATGGGTCGCATCATCCTGCTGTTCGTTATTAATTTTGTGGCGATCCTGAATTTGAATGTGAAACTTGCCCTGGTGTCCGTCATTGTGATTCCGCTTATCTTGCTTGTTTCGCTGTGGTTCTTCAAAAAAGTGACAAAAGCTTATGAAGAATATCAGGCACAGGAAGCGCTACTTTCGACCACCCTGCAAGAGAATCTGACGGGCGTGCGCGTGGTCAAAGCCTTTGCGCGCCAGGATTACGAGAAGAGTAAATTTGAGAAGGATAACTGGGGTAAATATTTGAAGGGCAAGATTTTGCTTTTGATGCACTCCATGTTTTGGCCGCTCTCAGATATTGTGCTCGGCTTTCAGATGTTATTCGGATTTATCTACGGCGCAAACATGACGATCAGAGGCGAGATTTCTTTGGGCACCTACATCGCCTATATCGGACTTGTGGTCTGGCTCATCTGGCCGATCCGCAACCTGGGGCGGATCATCGTCTCAACGTCAACGGGCATGGTCTCTTATTCGCGTCTGATGGAAGTGGTCAAACAGCAGCGTGAACCATTGTTCGATGGCAAACATCAGCCTGAAGATGCAGCTCGAGGCGATCTACTTTTTGAGAATGTTTCTTTCATGTATTCCGATGGCAAATCGGACGTGTTGAAGAACGTCTCGTTCCACGCCAAGCCCGGGCAGGCGATCGCATTGCTTGGGTCAACGGGTTCTGGAAAGACGTCTCTGGTAAATCTCCTGCCGCGATTCCATGAATATACCGGCGGACGAGTGCTTCTGGACGGCGTGGAGTTGAAGGAATACTCGCGCGCATACCTGCGGAAGCAGATCGGTATTGTGGAACAGGAACCTTTTTTGTTCAGTCGTTCGATCCGCGAGAACATCATGTATGGGGTTGAGCGCGACGTGCCGACCGAGGAAGTGGAACGCGCCGCAAAGGCCGCTGCTGTGCATGAGGTCATTCTGACTTTTCCCGATGGGTACGACACGCTAGTCGGCGAGAAAGGCGTGACTCTCTCCGGTGGACAAAAGCAGCGCGTTGCGATTGCGCGCACGCTGTTAAAAAATCCGCGCATCTTGATCCTTGATGATTCAACATCCTCTGTGGATACAGAAACCGAATCCGAGATCCGCGAAGCGCTGAATGGATTGATGAAAGACAGAACTACATTCATAATCGCGCACCGCATCCAATCTGTAATGGCTGCCGACCTTATTCTCGTATTAGACAAAGGTGAAGTGGTGCAAATGGGTACGCACAAAGAGTTGCTGGAACAAGTTGATGGTATGTATCGAAGGATCTATGATATTCAGACGAAGATCGATACAGATCTTGAAATTGAGATGGCAAGAGTAAATTAATAATATGTCGTTGTAAAGACTTAAAATGGAGCTACTATGTCTGATACCGAACTTATTGAACTCGAAGAAGAAGAGTTCACATCACACCTAACCGCGCCTGTGCTGAAACGCATCGGCGGATTACTCAAACCGCATTGGAAATGGGTCGTGGGATTCCTACTCACGATTGCCTTCACCTCCGCATCGGATGCCTACTTCACGTATGTGAACAAGCAATTCATTGACGAGGGTATCCTGTTAAAGGATAGCACCCGATTGATGCAACTCGCCGCCATTTACGGTGGACTCATCATTGTGCAGGCGGCGACTGTGTTCACGTTCATTTATTTGGCAGGCGTACTGGGCGAGCGGATTCAATATGACCTTCGCAAAATGCTCTTCGATCACCTGCAAGATCTGTCGCTTTCGTATTATTCGAATAACGCGGTAGGACGATTGATCGCGCGCGTCACTTCGGACACGGGGCGCGTATCTGAACTTTTGACCTGGGGCCTTGTAGATAGCACCTGGGCGGCGATGAATATCATCTCATCCACAATTTTTATGTTGATCATTAACTGGCGGTTGGCTTTGATCGTACTTACCATTCTCCCCGTGATGATAATTATTGCCATTGAATTCCGTAAAAGGATTCTGGAGCAGTTTCGCATTTCACGCCGCGCAAACAGCAAGATCACTGGCGCATATAACGAAAATTTTCAAGGGACGCGCGTGGTGAAAGCGCTGGGCCGCGAAAATGAAAACACGCGCGAGTTTCAAGGACTTACCTCGCGGATGTATCATGCATCCTATCGCGCTGCGTGGCTTTCCGCACTCTTCCTGCCTACTGTGCAAATCATCGCAGCGCTTGCGCTCGGCTTTATTGTTGGATATGGCGGCCTGCAAATTGAAGCGGGCATCATGACCATCGGTGGCATTCAAGCTTTTGTCGCATATCTCACCTTTATGCTCTGGCCAATACAAGAGCTGGCACGCGTGTATTCCGAAATGCAGCACAGCATTGCTTCAGCGGAGCGAATTTTCAAGTTGGTGGATACTCCTTCTGAAATCCACAATAGGCCCGATGCCATCGAAGCAAAGACTCTGCTTGGTGAGATCGAATTCGATCATGTGGATTTTTTCTACGAGGACAGGAAATCCGTCTTATCAGATTTCACGCTAAAGGTGAATCCAGGCGAGATGATCGCTCTGGTCGGCCCGACAGGAGGAGGCAAAAGCACGATAGTTAATCTACTCTGCCGCTTTTACGAACCAAGCAAAGGCGTGATCAAAATTAACGGCGTGGATTATATGGACTACAAACTGGAGTCGATCCACAACAAGATCGGCATCGTTCTGCAAACGCCGCACCTGTTCTCAGGGACGGTGCGCGAGAATATCCGTTATGGAAATTTGTCTGCGAACGATGCGCAAGTGGAGGAGGCGGCGAAGGTCGCCGGGGCGCATGATTTTATTACCGCAGGGCTTGAGAAGGGCTACGAGCAGAACGTTGGCGAAAGCGGGAATCTTTTATCGGTTGGGCAGAAGCAGTTGATCAGTCTGGCGCGCGCCGTTCTGGCCCGCCCCGAGTTGTTCATCATGGACGAGGCGACCTCTTCGGTAGACACTCTGACTGAGTCACTTATTCAGCGTGGAATGGAAGCGTTGATGAAAGGCCGCACCTCCTTCGTCATCGCGCATCGCCTCAGCACCATCCGCCGTGCAGACAGGATCCTCGTGATCGAGAATGGTCACATTGCCGAGCAAGGTTCGCACGCTGAGTTGCTGAAATTACGCGGGCATTACTACCGTCTGTATACTCAACAATTCCGTCATCAATTGGAAGTGGCATATGGGGTCGCAGAAGAACAGACCTCTGATGTTTTGGAACCCCCCGAGATCTCAGTCAAGGCGCTGGCGGTGGATTAGTGGAATGAGAAGTAAGCAGTGAACCTTAAAAAGGGAAAAATTTCTAAGAGGAAGGACTCATAGCTCATGGTTCGGTCAAATTTTGACGGGTTTAGAAAAATGCGATAAGCTATCTGGATGGCAGAAAACCTAAACGTAATGACAGAACAAATGGACGACATTCCTGTTTTGCTAGCGCAAGG
>CAIWRB010000362.1 GCA_903914955.1 uncultured Chloroflexota bacterium
CTAAAGGTCTTGAGGACCTTTAGGGTCTTTCCAAAAGCCCTAGTCGAATTTCTGTTTAAGACGCGCGCTCTTGCCGGTGCGGTCGCGCATGAAGTACAACTGCGCGCGGCGGACCTTGCCATGGCGTTCAACCACGATCTTGTCGATGCGCGGAGAGCGGAGAAGGAACGTGCGCTCGACGCCGATACCGTTGGTAGCCATACGGCGCACGGTTACAGACGAATCGTTGCCGCCTTTGCGGAGGCGGATCACAATTCCTTTGAATTCCTGGATGCGCTCGCGATCACCTTCTTTGATCTTGACGTGTACACTAACAGTGTCACCGGAATTCAATTGGGGAATTTTTTCATTAATTTTGGCTTCAACAGCCTTGATAAAGTCAGTCATTTTTGCTTTTCCTTACTTATATTTTTTAGTATCCTGAAACGCGACGGCAGAGTATAGCACGCATTTTCTGATAATACAAGAAGTTTTTACGAGTATTTCCTCAGCGCTAGCACGGCGTTGTGTCCGCCAAAACCAAAGGCGTTGCTGATGACAAGTGAAGTGTTTACTTCACGAGCCTTGTTGGGAATGTAATCAAGGTCACATTCTGGATCGGGTGTTTGATAATGGATCGTGGGAGGCAGGATGCCTTCGCGTAAAGCCTGCACGCAAAAGATGGCTTCCAAGGCGCCTGTTGCGCCCATCATGTGCCCGGTCATGGATTTGGTGGATGAGATCGGGATCTTATATGCCAGGTCACCAAACGCGGCTTTGATGGCGCGGGTCTCGGATTGATCGTTTAAGAGTGTGCCTGTACCATGCGCATTGATATAGCCAACCTCGTCAAAGTTTGCCTGCGCTGAAGATAAGGCCATACGAATGGCAGACGCGCCGCCTTCACCATCTTTGTGTGGAGCGGTCACGTGGTAGGCATCCGCTGTCGTGCCGTAGCCAGCCAGTTCGGCAAAAATAGCCGCACCGCGCGCCTTCGCATCTGATTCGCGTTCCAGTACCAGCACGGCAGCGCCTTCCCCCATCACCAAGCCATCGCGATTTTTATCAAAAGGCTGGGGCGTCATCGAATAATCATCGTTACTACGGGACATGGCGCCTACGCGGTCAAACGCAGCCACGCCTGTGGATGTGATCGTAGACTCCGCCGCACCCGCCAGAGCGGCATCGATCATGCCGGTACGCAGCATCATCAAAGCGGTGCCGATGCCGTCCGAGCCAGAGGCGCAGGCTGAGGCTACAGAAAAACACGGACCTTTTATTCCAAACTCAATCGCGGTCATACCTGCACCGCCGTTGGACATCAACATGGGGATCAGGAATGGACTTACTCTACGTGGGCCTTCGGTATGGTTCGTCAAAACAGCTTCCTGCAATGAATTCAAGCCTCCAATTGCAGATGAAATGATCACACCTATCCGTCCTGCATTGGTTTCTGTAACCTGTAAGTTTGACTGTGCAATTGCTTCCCTGGCAGCCGCAACCGAAAGTTGTTCAAAGCGGTCTCGGCGGCGCGCTTCTTTTGCATCCATAAAATTTTCAGGTTTAAATCCTTTTACTTCAGCGGCAATATGAACCTGTAACGCTGCTGCGTGTGAATCAAACTGTGTGATCGGCCCAACACCAGATACGCCCGTAATCAAATTTTCCCATGTTTCTTTTACATTTAAACCAAGAGGATTGACAGTCCCCATACCAGTAATGACAATTCGATCGTGCATTTCTCCTCCAAAGATAATTTCAATATAGATAGGTACTTTTTATAAAACCCCACTGGATAAAAAACGTGACGCTCGAAGATATTCCGCTTCGCACTTACCTCAGACTTGCTTGCGCATTTATAGCTGATTCGCGTCCCGCCATTTTCGCTATTGCCATTTTTTCTTCAGCGATGACTGAAATAGGAGCAGCATCCTCCACTCCAAAATCGCGCGGTGGATTTTCAATATCAATCACTCTCCAGGCTTTGGGATGTAATCCCCTTCAATCCAAAGCTCTCCCGTCGGGCTGATTTCCTTCTTCCAGACTGGTACGATCTCTTTCAACCGATCAATACCATAACGCGCTGCATCAAAGACACCCGTATCGCGATGTGCGGCTGTGCAGGCGATCAACACCGTTGGCGTTTTGGGATAAAGCCTACCAATGCGTTGAACGATAGCGATTCCTTCAATCACAGGCCAGCGTTCATGGATCTCATCGGCAACTTGTTTCATCTTTTCTTCGGCCATTGGGATGTAGGCTTCATACTCTAGATATTCGGTCTCATGTGGATTATCGCGAGACGTTACACCGCGCACCATGCCAGTGAAGATGGCGGCCGCGCCTGTTGAAGTTTGCGTGATCTGCCCCAATAAGTCATTCAAGTCAATTTCAGATTCAGTGATAAAGAAAATGGTTGGAACGTAGGAAGGTTGCATGTTGAAATTTATCCTCCAGAAACAGGGGGGAAGAGAGCAACTTCCGCATTAGCTGGGACAACGGCCTCGTCAAATGCATATTCGCGGTTGATCGTGATGAGTACAGATTTCATGGACTCTTTGAGATTCGGATAATCTTTTGACAGTTTATCTTTCAGTCCCTGTATGGTCAGATCAAAGGGAATATCCAGCTCGAGAGTTTTTGTCCCAGCCCGGTCGCGGATCGTGGCAAAAAAAAGCAATTTTATTTTATTCATCTTTTCCTGTTTTACTCGTTGACCACATCGCCAGATTGTCCGCCATGTTTTTCGATCAGACGAATATTTTGAATTTTCATCGTTTTTTCTGTGGCTTTGGCCATATCATAAACAGTTAACGCGGCGACAGAGACCGCGGTCAACGCTTCCATCTCGACGCCTGTTTTGCCAGTCACTTTTACAGTGGCGGTAATGACAACTCCGGGCAGAAATTCGTCGAGCACGAGATCTACATCCACTTTTGAAAGGAAGAGCGGATGACATAGTGGGATCAACTCCGAGGTCCGCTTTGAGGCGCTGATCCCTGCGATCTGTGCCACAGTTAAGACATCCCCTTTTTTGATCTGACCGGCGCGGATCAAATCAAATGTCTCCTTTTTCATGTGGACTTCACCGCGCGCAATCGCAGTTCTTTCGGTGTCGGGCTTCGCGCCAACGTCCACCATGTGGGCACGGCCGTGTTCATCGAGATGAGTTAGTTTTGACATTGGCAGGATTATACACTGGTATAATTCGCGCGCTATGGACAACCTGTTGGGAAATCAAATCACTGGCTACAAGGTGCAGACCCCTGTATACGAGGGGCCACTCGATCTTTTACTCAGCCTGATCGAACGCTCTGAATTAAATATTACCGCCATTTCGCTTGCAACGGTGACGGATCAATACCTGTCGTATTTGCACGGACTTGAACAGATGAAGCCCGATGAAATTTCATCGTTCCTTGTGATCGCGGCGAAACTGGTACAGATCAAATCGGAAGCGCTATTGCCCCGCCCCATTGAACGCGAACCCGGCGAAGAAGACCCCGGGGTTGAACTGGTTGAGTTATTAATTTTATACAAACGCTATAAAGAAATCGCAGGCTGGCTTGTGGAGCGGCAGGAAAATAATTTACGCACGCACTTGCGTGTTGCCCCACCGCCCAAAGTGGAGGCGAAACTTGACCTCTCGAACCTCACTCTTGAAGGTTTACTTACCGCCGCAGAATCAGCTTTTTCAAAAGGCAAGGATAAGCAGGCGCTCGGCACAATTATTTCAGCCCCGCGGGTTACCATCCGCGAGAAAATTGAATACATCACGAAGACCATGAAGAATATTCAGCGCATGACATTTAGCGGATTAATTACAGACAAGTCAACGCGCATTGAAATTGTGGTTACCTTTTTAGCCATGCTTGAATTGATCAAACGCTATCGTATTTCCGCGGTTCAAAACGAATTGTTCGGCGACATTGAATTCGAAAAAATGGACGAATGGAAAGAAGATGAAGAGATAGAAATTGAATTTGAATGAAGTGTAGTTATTCATCAAAGAGCAAAAGGAAAAGCAAGAAACGAGTGTGATGTTAATCGTCGCACTCGTTTTACTTCCCGCATCATTCCCCTCCACTTACCCGATCTCCCCCGCCGCCGCGACACCTGATAAATATGCTCCATGCACGGTAGCGGGATATTGCGGCTTGTGGCCTCCCCGGCAAAATATAAAACATTTCCACTGGTTTGAAGAGTGCATCATAATCGTCGCCGCTGGCAAAAGGCGGGATGTACGAATATGAACCGAACGCGAGCGGGTCTTTTCCCCAGCGCGTAATAAGAAATCCATCAGGCTCTGGAATTCCATCTCCATAGATCACGCGCAAAATCTTCATCGCGCCAGCGATAATCTCCGCATCTGAAAGTTCCTCGATCGTAAATCCTTTTGTGCCGCCATGAAACGCCATCAACACAGGCTCATTGATATAAGGCATAAAATTTAACCAGTCACACCACTCCCCCGTGCGTTCACCCATGTATGAAATTTCTTCAAACGTTTCATCCCAAAATACATTGGGGAATTTCAAATATACTTTGTTTAGCACGCCCATATCAAGGCGATCAATTGCAGATTGTTTCCACGCTGGAAGCGGCGGATCGAACTTAACTGCGGCCTGTTTCAATACCCCAAGCGGAAACGTGACGATAGCTTTATCTGCCACAAAAGAGCCTGACGAAGTTTCCACGGCCACGCCATTTGCGCCATAACTTATCAACTCCACTTTTGTAGCGAGACGTGTATCCAATCCATTTGCGAGTCCATCTGTGATTTGGTTATAGCCTTTTGGAAAGACAACATCCAAGCCGCTGAACTCCCCATCTTGATCCCACTCCCATAAGGAAAGATGGTCAGGATCAGCACCAAGCTCCAATGCATATTCACCTTCAATCACGAACTGCAATTTATGCAATTGATCGTCAGAGAGAGTTCGATTTTTGAGCACCCGGTCGAAGGCTTGCTGCAAAGACATATCGATCTCTTCCTGCTCATGCAGAGCATAAATCGACTCGAATAAACTCTCTGCAGCTATATATTCCTTATCAGATATTTTGCGCCCATCAAAATTATAAACAATGCAATTATCGTAATCTGTCGCGACAGTTTCAACGCCAAATTGGTCAGCAAGTTTTGTGATCAGATTCCTCTTAATGCCGTGGATCCAGGATGCACCGAGGTCAAGTGGTAAGCCGAGCAAGGTATCAGTCCACAGGCGACCGCCGATCCGATCACGTGCTTCGAGGAGGATCACACTCAGGCTCTGGTCTACAAGAGTGCGTGCGGCAGCAAGTCCCGCAATACCAGCACCCAATACGAGTGCATCCGCTTCGCGCGGACGGATATCTGCAGTCGGGGATGACGAAACTTGCGCTACCTCGGTTGGCCCGTCGGTAAGGATAGGTTGGCGCGGCGTCGCGCTCAAGGCGGGCAACACATCCTCAATCACCCCGCACGAAATCGCAATCGCAGATGCTTTGCCGATGGAGAAATCACGACGAGACATTAATTTTTTTCATTTTTTCTCCGAAAAATTAAAAGTAAACTCAGCATAATAAGAGCACCAAGATTGTCAAATATCAATACATCAATAATCGATGAGTTGCGCCCAGACACGAACGACTGGTGAAATTCATCTGTTGCGGCATAGGTTAAAGCCATGAGCCAGGCGAGCCAGATTTGTTTTTTGTTGTATTTCAAAAGATGGAAATAAGATAATGCAAGCAAGCCATAACCAAGGGCATGACTCGACTTTTTGATGAGATAATCCCAACCCCGAAAGCTTGGCAGGTTATCACCAGGCTGTGACGAGAAAGCAAAGATCACAATCATAATGAAAAGCGCGGGAAACCAGCGAGGTACAATTGATAAAAAATTTTTCATGTTGAGGTAACCTTGATCGGAAAAGACGAAGTTTTATTGAAAAGGAATAACGAGTGGCTGCATTTTACAAATCCGCACCACATTATAAGCGCTTCGCACCTTGACGATGTGCGCCGCGCGTTGCGGGAGGTTGAAAAGCTTGTAAACTCAAACAACTGGCACGCGGCAGGATTTGTCAGCTATGAAGCCGCGCCTGCTTTTGATGGCGCGCTGCAAGTCGTGAGCTCAGGTGTTTTCCCATTGTTATGGTTTGGGTTGTATTCTGAACCTCAGATTTTTCAAAACTCCGAGATCTTCCGGGCACTCGGAAATCCCCCCAAGTTAACCTGGCAGGCGGGCATTGAACGAGAAAGGTATAACTCTGCAATTGAAAAAGTAAAAGATTACATCACGCTGGGAAAAACATATCAAGTCAACTACACGATGCGATTGAATTCTGAATTCAGCGGAACAACATGGGATTTCTTTTTAAATCTTGCGCAAACTCAAAATAAATACGCGGCTTATATTGACACCGGCCGCTATGTGATCTGTTCTGCTTCGCCAGAATTATTTTTCAAATTAGATGGAAATAAAATTTATAGCAATCCCATGAAAGGCACCGCCAGACGCGGACGCACAACTCTCGAAGATAAGGAACAAACCGAATGGCTTTATAACTCCATTAAAAATCGAGCCGAAAACGTGATGATCGTGGACATGATCCGCAACGATCTTGGGCGCATAGCAGAAGTTGGCAGTGTGCGGGTACCTGAATTATTCACGATCGAAAAGTACCCAACCCTCCTCCAAATGACATCAACGATTCAGGCGAAAACGAATGCTTCCTATGATGAAATTTTTTCAGCGCTCTTCCCCTGCGCATCCATTACAGGCGCACCAAAAGTCAGTACCATGAAAATAATCGCGGAGTTGGAGACAACACCGCGCAAGATTTATACAGGCAGTATCGGATATATCGCGCCAAGTCGCGAAGCACAATTCAGCGTGGCTATTCGAACTGCGCTGATTGACACGAAAACAAACCAAGCTGAGTATGGGATTGGCGGCGGCATCGTCTGGGATTCTACCAGCGCAGACGAATACAACGAAGCCCTGCTCAAGGCCCGTGTGCTGACAGAATCACCAATCCAATTTTCTCTGCTCGAGACCATTTTATGGACCCCGCAGAATGGCTACTTCCTGCTGGAGAAACACATGGAGCGAATGCAGGATTCGGCTGGCTATTTTAACTTTTCTTTTTCGAGTGAAAATCTAGGATTGCACCTCAAGAATTTATCTGCTGAATTTAAATCCCCGAAACGCATACGGGTTTTACTGAACAGGGCTGGTGAAATCAGCTCAGAGACCAAGGATTTTCAAATCCTTGAAAATCTGTTCAAAGTTAATCTGGCGGAACGGCCAATTAATTCAGGCGATATTTTTTTATTTCACAAGACCACGAATCGGAAAGCCTATCCCTCTTCCGTCAAAGGAATGGATGATGTTTTGCTCTATAACGAAAAAAACGAGCTGACTGAATTCACCATAGGAAATCTTGTTGTGGAAATGAACGGTACATTATTCACACCCCCAATTTCCTGCGGAATTTTAGCAGGCGCGTTTCGAGAATATTTACTGGAAACACACCAGGTCAAAGAGCGCATTATCCGCAAGGACGAATTGCAGAATTGTTCAAAAATATTTCTTGTAAATTCTGTCAGAAAATGGGTGAATGTTGAAGGTAATATATAGCCGCAGCCTATATCATCAGGCTGCGGCTATATTAAAGCTGGATCTAAATATCCACCAGCGTGATGGATATATTTGTCGTGCCATCGCCAAGATCCACGCCCTGAACAGTGATCGCCTTGCCGCTCTCATGGCCATCAAAAACCATGCTAAAAGTAGTGTCAGAAGTGACCGTAAGACCATCCCGTTCCGTATAGCCTTTTTTACCGAACGCATCCCGATAAAAGTCCATCGCCTCTTTCAGATTCAATTTCGTTTGAAAATTCACCACATCATTTCCAAGACCAATTATATTTGCTGCGTCCGCAGGCACAGGGAAATCGGTAGTATTGACAACGGGAGGAATATTATTTTGTTCGGGACTTACAGGCGCAACGGTTGGAGTTGACGGGTCACTGTTTCCGCCATTATTAAGTTCAGGAATTTCAGTCTGTTTCTCTTCCACACCTCCACCTAGAAGAGTCTGACAGGCAAGCGAAGCAAGAGCAAGGACGATCACCGCAAGTAAGGCATTATATTTCTTCATTTTGATTCTCCTTTAAAATTTTAGTTTTTAGAATACCGTGGCGAACAGACATTTTAAATAAGCACCTTCTTCAAACTTAATAGGATGGTCGAGCGCATGAGCTGTGCGCTCAATTTCCGTCAGACGCCGATTGGCCTCTCTGGCTGTCTGGTGAATGGTATCGAAAAAAGTCTCGGCATCGATGCGGCTGGAACAGGATGCCTGCACCAATATTCCGCCTGCGCGTAAAACGTCAAGCCCCAATCGTGCCAACTTGCGATAAGCGGATAACCCTGCCGCGATCTGATTCTGGTTTTGGGCAAACATGGGCGGGTCAAGAATGACAAGATCGAACATTTTTTTTTGCGACCGCATACGTGTCAAAACTTCAAACGCGTCTTCGGCTATGGTTTCATGGATCGCGGATCTTACTGCGGGGATGTTTTGATTGTGCGAGAAGTTATGGATCGCGGCTTCCATGGCTGGCGCGCTGCTATCCACGCTGACAATTTCTTTCGCTCCGCCACGCGCCGCGTAGACTGAAAATCCTCCTGTATAGGCAAACACATTCAACACCGATTTTCCCTTGGAAAGCTTTTCAACACGCACCCGGTTTTCACGTTGATCGAGGAAGAAGCCGGTCTTCTGGCCGCGGAGCGGGTCACACTCAAAGGTAAGACCATTTTCTCGAAAGAGAATCAACTCTTCGAGAGGTTGACCTGAGAGGGTCATTCCATCTTCGAGACCATGCAGAAACTCCTTTTGCTTCATAAGTGAGCGACTAAGTCTTAATATCAACCGCTCAGCCGGGTTGGTTTTCGCTAAAGCCAAAAATAAATCCTTGAGATGGGGAATCCATATTGGACTGTAAATTTTTATAACCAGAGATTCGGCATAACGATCGATCACCAATCCGGGCAGACCATCATTCTCACCGTGAACGATTCGATAGCCATCCGTTGATTGCTGAGCAAGTGGGTTGCGAATCTGATTGGCTGCGATTAGTTTTGATTGATACCAATCTGCATCGATCACAGCAGGCTGACGATGCTGCAGGATCCGCACGCGGATGAAAGAAGTTGGGTCATACAAGCCAATTGCAAGGAAGCGGCGGTTGCCATCGAAGATGACGGCCAGGTCACCGGGCGCGCCGGCATGGCTTTGTTGAGTAATTGCCTGGTCAAATACCCAGGGATGATTCTGATGTAGGGCGCGCTCCGCGGGCGCGCTGACTCGCAACGCGATACGTTTAGTGGCTGGGCTGGGAAGTTTGGATAAGGTCGAATTGAGATTCGTCATTTAATGAAATTTCTTATGTCGAAGTATAACTCTAATATAAAAACTTTTTTTCCTTCAATCATCACTTAACCTGTTTCGACATGATAATATCGGGCTTGCCCATCCCATTTGCATCAGGGACAATGCCGGTGATGACAAATCCCATCTTCTGATAAAATTCGTATGGATGATTTTTTATATTACGAATATCCCTGATCTTATCCCACAGGTCTTCGTACAGGTCAACATTCGACAAAGATGTCATATTGTCTTCATCATCCGAGCCAAGTGTAATGGTCAGCCCTCCCCTCAAACGAACCTGTTTTTCAAAATCTTCGATCAAGATCTTACCAATCCCTTTTCGTTGCCGGCTTGGCTGAACGGCCAGAGGATGGAGTTCCCAAACGTGACAATCATATTGCGGGATCCCCCCGATCACACCCAGTAAATTTTCAGCAGCATCATCAATTACCGCACGGCAAATACGATTTGATTCAAGCATTTCATGAATTTCCTGAAGACCCTCATCCAAAGACGGCCACGCATCCGGCCAATGCTCGCGAAATGCATCCACAAGTATTTGCGCGGCTTGTTGAATGAGGTCAACATGTTCTTTCGTGAGGGTAATGATTTTCATCGTCCTTACTTTCCAAATACAGATTTATAGGTCAATCGACCATTATAAAACATACTCATCCAGAAGGCACATATCTGTCTTGAATTGTCGGTGTCAAGTAAAATCTGTCTTGATCAATAAATTCCAGTTTCCCCAACAGAGGTCACTCAGGCCCAACCACCTCATCAACGCGAGCTCGCCCTACCTGCTTCAACATTCCCACAACCCAGTAGACTGGTATCCGTGGGGCGAAGAAGCGGCATTAAGGACAATATCATGTTAAAACATATGCCTCGTACATCAGGTATTTATCAGATCAAATGCACATCCAATGGAAATTTCTATATTGGGAGTGCTATTGATATGCATGATCGCTGTGAACATCACCGCAGCAGTTTACGTTGGAAAAATCACATAAATTCACATTTGCAATGCGCCTGGGACAAATATGGCGAAAATAATTTTGAATTTGGAGTATTAGAACCGGTGGAAAAAAGTCGCTTACTTAAAGCAAAACAAGAATGGCTTGACAAAACCAGATGCTTTGAGAGGGAAATTGGTTTCAATATTTGCCCCACTGCTGGTTCGCCAGGGGATATAAATGCACAAATTTGGGAGGGATTCATTGACCCCAATGGCAATGAATTAACGATCAAGAACCTGTTTAACTTTTGCCGTCAA
>CAIWRB010000363.1 GCA_903914955.1 uncultured Chloroflexota bacterium
GCGCCGAAATGTTTTCTAACAAGATAGTCAATTTATTCAATGACCATTACTTTGATCTGCAAAAGGTGGAGAGAATTTGCAAAGTGATTTTGGAGAATTATGAAGGTTGATTTTAATCGTCCTATTACTGTTGGAAATGAATTTGAGTATATGCGTCAGGCAGTCGAGAATGCGCATATTTCAGGTGATGGCCCCTTTACTAAAAAATGCCACGCTCTTCTTGAAGAGGAACTGGGCGTTTCGAAGGCTTTACTTACCACATCTTGTACACACGCATTGGAGATGTCTGCGATTTTGTTGGAGATTAAACCCGGCGACGAAGTTGTCATTCCGGATTTCACCTTTGTCTCGACTGTAAATGCATTCGTGCTAAGAGGAGCTAGACCGGTCTTTCTTGACGTTCGGCCCGATACACTGAATTTGGACGAGTCTCGGCTGGAAGCTGCGCTGACTTCGCGAACGAAGGCAATTGTCCCGGTCCATTATGCTGGTGTCGGCTGCGAGATGGATTCGATTATGGCTATTGCCAGACGCCACAATGTGGCAGTAATTGAAGATAATGCACATGGTTTATTTGGAAAATATAAAGGGAAGTATCTCGGCACATTTGGGTTAATGGCTGCGCAGTCTTTTCATGAAACAAAGAATTTTTACTGTGGAGAAGGGGGCGCGTTATTGATCAATGATGCCAATCTGGCTGAACGTGCCGAGGTTATCCGTGAAAAAGGAACCAACCGCTCCCGTTTTTTTCGTGGTCAAGTCGATAAATATACGTGGGTGGATATCGGATCGTCTTATCTCCCATCAGATATCCTTGCCGCGTTTTTATTTGCACAGTTTGAACAACGCGATAAAACGCAGAATCACCGCAAAGGTGTTTGGGAAAAATATAATTCGGCATTGAAATCTTGGGCAGAAAAACATGAGGTAAAGTTGCCTTATATTCCCCCTGACTGCGAACAAGCATATCATATGTACTATATGCTTTTGCCGAATTTGGAATTACGCCAAAGATTTATCTTGTATTTACGTGAACAGGGTATTTTTAGCGTTTTTCATTACTTGCCACTCCACCTTTCTGATATGGGGCAGAGTTTCGAATATAAATCCGGTAATTTTCCCGTAACAGAGAAAATCAGCGATCAATTAATCCGCCTGCCATTTCATAATGCATTGACGAGCCATGAACAGGAACGAGTTATAGACACTATTTTGGAGTTTAAATTCTAATGAATTCTTCACCAACCACCTCGCGACGTGAATCCTTTTATGCAATTTGCCTTATTATTTTAACTACCGTCATAACCTATGGCGTGCTGATCTCTCAGCTAGGTTTTTATCGAGATGACTGGTATTTGCTTTGGACATCTGAATCACAGGGTGCAACGGGCTTACTTAACCTGTTCCGCGGCGACCGTCCGCTTTTAGGCTGGTTATATATTTTTGATTTTTCCATGCTCGGTGTTTCTCCTTTCGAGTGGCATTTATATGTCTTAATTATCAAAATTATCTCTGCTCTGGCTTTTTTTTGGCTGGTTCGCAGTATGTGGCCACAAAGGAAAATAGAAACTACGTTCATAACACTGTTATTTGTCGTTTATCCTGGATTTTATCAGCAGCCCGATGCACTCACTTTTAAACAATTGCTGCTTGCATATGCAGCGGCATTGTTTTCGCTCGCGCTGACTGTTCAAGTTCTTAAAACAAAGAATGTTATCCATAAATTACTCTTCACTATCCTTGCTGTCATGTTGTCTGCTTTTTACATTTTTATTTATGAGGCTTTGATTGGGTTGGAGGTTGCCCGCTTCTTATTGATCTGGTATTTTTTGTATAAACAAAATATAAAATGGAGGGCAAGTCTTCGTTCATCTGTGTTGAAATTTGCCCCGTATCTTATATTCACGGCTTTATTTGTCTTTTGGCGTGTTTTTATTTTTCATAGCACACGAAATGCGACAAGTTCGCAAATCTTGGCAGGCAGCTTTACCTCTTTGCACGGCTTAATTCGTCTTATCGTTGAAACTGGAAAGGACTTGATCGAAACATCAATCTTTGCATGGGGCGTTCCCTTTTATCAGTTTTCTGTTAGGGCAATATATAAAGATATCGGTCTGGCACTTGGGTTAGGAATTTTGGTTGTAATGGCCGGGGTTGGATATTATTTCCTTGTTAGGAGGCAGGTCGAAATTCAGAATGATGCGGGGGTTGAGACGTCGCTTGATTGGCTTATCCTTGGTGCCATCATCGTGTTTGTGACCACTTTGCCTGTCGTCGCCGCTGGTCGCGATGTCGTTTTTGGAATTCAATGGGATCGCTATACATATCAGTCTGTTTTTGGTGTTTCATTGTTAGTTGCCGGTTTTGTATTCTATGCTTTGCGGGGTAATCTACGTTGGATCATTATGGTTTCGTTATTGATGAGTGGCGTTGCAACCCAGGTCTTTAGCGAAATGTATTACCGTGATTTCTGGGAGATACAACGTGAAACATGGTGGCAATTATATTGGCGTGCTCCTCAAATTAATGATGGCACTACCGTAATTGCCTCACTGCCCGGTGGATACCAATTTGCTGAGGAATATGAAGTGTGGGGGCCGATAAACCTTATCTATCATCGAGGCGAGCCATTGAAAGTTGCCGGGCAAGTTGGATTAAAGCAGATCGAGGTTGATCTGGCACAGGGAACTGTTGAAGAAAGGTTTGTACGCGACACAATTAAGGTAAATCGTGATTATAACAATTCTATAATTATATCAACCCCGTCGACAGTTTCTTGTTTGCATATTTATAATGGCTTATTACTTGATCTATCTCTTTCTGAGTCTTCGAATATAGTAATGCTTGCACCTTATTCCAAAATGGATTTGATTAAGATATCTGTGCCTTCCCCCGATGCGCCAAGTCAAATCATGGGTGCTGAGCCTGAACATGGGTGGTGCTATTATTATCAGAGTATCAACCTTTTCCTGCAAGCAGGAAATTGGACTGAAGCCGCACGTTTGGCAGATGAATCTCGCCTGGTAGACGTGCAGCCGAGGGATGAAGCAGAGTGGTTGCCCGTATTAATAGCATATGCAAACCATGACGAAGAGAAAAAAGCCAAACGAGTATCCACTTTCATTACAGATAAAGATAATCGTCATTATCTTTGCCAGCAATTGAAAAAGGTATCTGATTGGCCTGATGGCTATCGTTCGGATGTCATACTCAAGATATTGTGTAACGTAAATTAATATGAATAGGGAAATTTTTCATCGGAGGCATATACACTTACTTTTTGGAAAATAGACGCAATTTCCAATTGTGAAGCGCATGGTAAAATTCCTGCGTGTCTCCAAAGCGTAAAACCCAGGTTGATCTGGTCATCCCCATCTATAACGAAGCCGGCGTCGTGGAACAAACTCACGTGCAGGTTCGTGCTGTGGTGGATTCTCTCCCATACGATTTTAAATTCATTTACGTAGACGACGGTTCAAACGACGGGACAGTTGACGTGCTCCGAAAAATAGCGGAAGGCGACCCCCGTATTTCCCTGCTCCAATTAAGCCGAAATTTTGGACACCAAGCTGCGCTGACAGCCGGCTTGGATGCGTCACGCGGCGACCTGGTCATCACCATGGACGGCGACGGACAGCATCCGCCCGCAATGATCCCGCAGATGATCAAACTCATCGAACAGGGATATGACATCGTGCAGGCACAGCGCATCGCTACGCGAGATGAGAGTTCCATATCGTTCAAAAAAATCACCTCCAATCTATTTTATCGTTTGATCAACATCATCAGCGGCACACAAGTTTTGCAAGGCGCTGCAGATTTCCGTGCGCTTTCGAAAAATGCACTCAACGGATTGCGCTCCATGCATGAGTATCATCGTTTTCTGCGCGGCATGATCTCATGGATGGGATACTCCAGCGTCATCCTGCCTTATCACGAGCCAGCTCGCGTTGGCGGGAAATCAAAATATTCACTTGGCAAAATGATTCGCCTGGCATCGGATGCGATCTTCTCTTTTTCTCTTGCCCCGTTATATATTGGATTAAGCGCAGGTCTGGGATTTTTTGTCCTGGCTGCGGTGCAGCTCATTTACGTCTTAACTTTGTGGCTGACTGGACACACAGAACGGATCGTTGCGGGTTGGAGTTCGTTGATGGGCGTGGTGCTGATCGCAAGCGGCATCATCATGATCCTGCTTGGTTTTATCGGCGTTTATGTTGGATATATTTTTCAGGAAGTTAAACGCCGCCCAATTTACTTGATAACGGGGGATAAGAAAAATGGAGAATAGACCTCAACCTTTTCACATCACATTAATGCGTCACGGCGAATCTGTCGGAAATGCTGAATCGCGATGGCAGGGACAGGCAGATTATCCGCTTACAGATACAGGCCGTGCGCAGGCACGCGCACTGGCTGTCCGTTGGAAAAATGAAAAAGTAAAATTTGATCTCGTGATTGCCAGTCCGCTTGTACGTACAAAAGAGACTGCCGAGATCATAGCTTCGGCACTCAATGTGACTATTGAATTTGAACCGCTCTGGCTTGAACGCGATAATGGCGACTTCTCAGGACTCACCGCCTATGAAGTCCGCCAGAACTTCACACAATCCCAATTCAGCACGCCGTATGATCCAGTGGGCGGGGATGGCGAAGGAGATTGGGAATTGTTCCTGCGCGCAGGCCAGGCTTTGCAAAGTTTATTAAAACGCGAACCTGCCAGATATTTGATTGTTTCGCACGGCGGCCTCTTGAACCAGTTCATGCACGCGGTGACCGGAGTTGCTCCGCAAGCCAACAACGCGGGCACCCGCTTCCGTTTTGGCAATACCGCATTCGCGCAGTTGATGTATTATCCGCATCAACATCGTTGGGCGATTGACAGACTCAATGATCACGCACATTGGAAAGATGCGGATTAGAGCGTGGACAAGTAGATAAGTAAACAGAAAATCGAGCATTACTTTGCGTAAACAGGTTTAGAAAATATGCCTGAGAATTAATTTTATTAAGAGGCAACTTTGCAATCATCCATAGCTGCAATAAAAACATCCGAAAAGTTAAATGTGCTTGTTTTCGGTGCGGGAGCGATCGGAACATATTTTGGCGGCTCGCTGATTCTGGCAGGACATAATATCGTCTTTGTGGAACAACCCAAAATGGTCACTGAACTGCGTGAGCGTGGATTGCGACTCGATCTCACGGTTGATGAAAGACGAAATACAAAAGAAGTTTTTGTGATCGAATCACGATCCTTTGTCATTGAACCATCGCTGGAAGATGCTTTAAGATTCGGCCCTTTTGATGTTGCGCTCTTTGCATTAAAATCTTTCGATACCGCCGCCGCGTTGGAAGGGATGAAACCCTTCGCCGATAAACTTCCGCCCATACTTTGCCTCTCCAACGGCGTGGAAAATGAACAGTCCATTGCGCAGACACTTGGCGCGGATAAGGTCATCTATGGCACGGTGACCACTGCCATCGGTCGTCGTGGCGCGGGTGATATTGTTCTGGAAAAACTACGGGGTGTCGGCGTCGCGGCAGGGAATCCGCTTTCAGAGAAACTAGTCTCGGCCTTGGATGGTGCATTTCTGAAGAGTCGTTTGTATCCCGAGCCACTCGGGATGAAATGGTCTAAGATGCTCACCAACCTGATTGCCAATCCATCCTCTGCAATTTTGAATATGACCGCCGCGCAGGTTTTTTCGAACAAAAAATTATATAAACTTGAAATTGAAATGTTGAGTGAATGCCTTGCGGTAATGGCAGCCCAAAAATTACAGGTGACTGATCTGCCCGGCGTGCCTGTCAAAGCGCTGGCCTTGGCCACGAAACTGCCGCTCTGGCTTTCCAAGCCATTCCTTGCACGCGCCGCCGGCAGCGGACGGGGCGCGAAGATGCCCTCCTTTCACATTGACTTGTATTCAGGCCGCGGCCAAAGTGAAGTGGAATATTTGCATGGCGCAGTGGTGCGCGCCGGCAGGGAATTTAATATTTCCACGCCTGTCAACGAAATGCTCACCGATACACTTCTGGCTTTGACAAATAAAGAAATTCCACTGGAAGAATACGCAAATCAACCAGAAAAGCTTTTGTCGAAAGTCAAAGGTCAGAAGTCGGCTTGACCTTCAACCTTCGACCAGTACCCTTTGACAACAAAAAAACATGCCAATTAAAATCGTTCAACCAAATAAAAATGTCGAGCTCCATCTTTCTGATGGCCGTGTACTCTCCGGCTTGCGGGGAGCGCAAGTGGGGGATTTCCTACAAATGGTCAAGAATGATTTTAGCGCGCCCATTGTTGCCGCGATCATCAATAATGAAATTCACGAACTTACTTATAAAATAGAGACCGAATCACATTGCACGCCTGTCACCATGGACACTGCCGATGGCGCACGTATTTATCGGCGTTCGCTTATCTTTCTGCTGGAAATTGTTTTCGCAAACCTCTTCCCTAAAAGTAAACTTACCATTGATCATTCTGTTTCATCGGGCGGGTTTTACTGTCAGGTAACGGGGGATATCATATTGACGCGAAAGGAACTTGATTTGCTTAAAGTCCACATGAAAAAATTTGTGGATAAAAACCAATCATTTGAACGCAAGCAAATTCCCGTTCAGGAAGCCATTCAATATTTCACGCAGCTTGGTTACGAAGATAAAGCTCGTTTATTTTCGCACCGTCATAAAGATTACGTTACACTATATAGCCTCAATGATCAAATGGATTACATGCATGGCTATATGGTTCCATCCACTGGATACTTGCGCTGGTTCGATCTCAATCTTATTAACGGTGGGTTCACCATCCAATTCCCGCGTCGTCATGCGCCCATGCAGCTTGAGCCGATGGGCGACTACCCAAAATTATTAAGTGCCTTTCGTCAATATGGCAATTGGTTGACGCATCTCGCTATTGATAATGTTGGTGCACTTAACGACGCCATCGAAGCGGGTCGCGCGGATGAGATCGTGCTGGTTTCGGAAGCGCTTCATGAACAAAATGTCGCAGATATCGCGCAACAGATCGCGCAAAAAAATTCACGTATTATTCTAATTGCCGGCCCATCCTCCTCAGGCAAAACTACTTCGTCACGCCGCCTCGCGATCCAATTGCTTGCGCGCGGTGTTTCGCCTTATCCGCTTGAGCTTGATAATTATTTTATAGACCGCGAAAAGACTCCGCTCGGCGAAGATGGCAAGCCTGATTTTGAAAACCTTGAAGCGTTGAATCTGACCCGCCTCGCGCAGGACATCGAAAAAATTCTCGGCGGAGAAAAAGTCCAAATGCCGCGCTACAACTTCAAATCTGGGATGAGCGAAATCGGCGAGACCGTCCAATTAAAAGACGGACAACCACTTATCCTCGAAGGCATTCATGGGATGAACCCGCGCCTCATTCCTGCCCATTTGACTGATGCGGCCTTTCGAGTTTATGTCTCTGCCCTGACACAACTCAACCTCGACCGCCATAATAGAGTTTCGACCACCGATACGCGTCTCATTCGGCGAATAGTGCGCGACGCGCGCGAGCGTGGATATTCTGCCACGCAGACTATCAGTCGCTGGGAGTCTGTCCGCCGCGGCGAGAAGCGGCACATCTTCCCCTATCAGGAAAATGCGGATGTGATGTTCAATTCTGCGTTGGTGTATGAACTTTCTGCGCTCAAAGCGTTTGCTGAACCTTTGCTTAGGCAGGTGCAATATCGCGCGCCAGAGTATATCGAAGCACGAAGATTGCTGGCCTTCCTTGAATGGTTCCTGCCATTGGATATGAATTTGATCCCAGCGAATTCGATTGTGCGCGAATTTTTAGGAGACTCAGGGTTGAAAGATTTCAAGATTTGGAGAGGATAGATTAAATGTGAATCTGTAAAGATGCTTATTTAGATATTGAATTAGTAGGGGCAAGGCCATAGATGGAATCAAAACCATAATAGGTAGATGCGCATGTCTGTACCCATTTGCCGATATCTCGTGAGCGCATAATGTCTTTTGTGCCTATTCCGTTGGTATCAATCACAGGTACCTCCATTGTAGCGAGCCCATTTGCAATTGCCTCTCTCATAGCAAAATCGCGCGCATCCCATTGTTCAGCGCGGGTTAAAAATCCGGGAAATTCCTGATAGATTAAATTTGTTGCACGTATGGTGTACCCAAATCCAACGAACAAAAAGAAAATTGGAATAAGCATTAGCTTTTTAGAGAGTCGGCTGGATATAATTAAACCAACGAACCAGGCGATAAATCCCAGACCAATTGTCATTGTAAAACGAGATAGTGACTGACCTCGCGGGTCGGGTTGCGAACTGTAAAGGTAGGTTGTCGGAGCCTGAATGGCCGTGATTAGGAGAAAAGTTGCAATTGCAATTGCTGAGATGATAAAAATTAATGACTTAATATTTATTGTTTCTAGATCATCTTTGCTTATGTGGTGAAATAGGGAGAGCGCGCAGATGGTCGAAAAGATAATCAGGTGGGGAAGAGGCGCACCTTTTAGCGACTGAACGATAAATACAGCTGCGGATTTTAGAGATAGCAATGGTACTAACAAAGGTTGTGTGGTTGTATTGATGTCTGTTGCTCTTGAGTTAGACGGCGAAATGACTAAAACGATTATGGACAAAATTAGGGCGATGAGAGCAATTAAGGCTGGATTGATGGCTTTCCTGAATGAGGGGTTTTTGGCACCTTTTTGCCACCAACTTATTAATAGAATTAGGACCATACAGCTAAAAAGGTAAACAGCCCCAATTTCTGAAAAGCCTCCCGCAATGAATGCAGTTAGTCCTATCAGAATGTTAAATATGACAGAGGCTTTTTCTCTTATTGATTGACCTGTAATTAATCCCAGGGTAATCAACCCGAAAATAATGGCAAAGCTATATGAAATAACTCCTGAACGCCAATATAAGATCTGAAATCTGTCTGTAGAGATATAAAAGTTGAAGAAAAGCAGAAATCCAGCTGACAGAATAATTATGCTTTTCGGGATATCTGTTTTTAGCATAATTGAAATGTTAATTAATATCCAGTACATAGATGCTAGCCAAATCATGATGGTAATAGCGGCAAGCGCCTGGGTTCCGATTACTCCCATCGAATAAAATAAACCGCTAAATAAGGAGAGGGAATAACGGTCTGTAGGAGTTCCGCGTTGAGCTTCTTCACCTGTGGCGAAATAAAACCCTGTAGTTTTAACAACGCCATAATTTTTAAAGTCACTGTTGTAGCACCAGTCATCAGACCAGTATCGATTGTAGAAACCGAGATAAGCGAGCAGGATCAAACCTCCAAAGACAACAATGTTCCCAATGGTGAATATTAGGATTGAGCGTCTTTCGAGCGTGGGTTTGGAGGATAGTGTCATTTAGAAGAGTCCTTTGATCAAAAGATAGGTGAATACCCCAAATGCGCCGCACGCAAAATTGACCCAGTCATTCGTGAGCCAACCCCAGCCGCGGATTAAAGTTGTGGGTGTGCCGCAGGTGTGCAGCGGATGTTTCTCAGTCTCTTTATTATCTTTGGGGCAAAAATACATGGCTTGTACCGTTGCGCCGAGCAAAGAGTCAAAGAGTGCGCCAGCGAGTCCGGCTATGGTGATGATGAATATCGAAACAGAATCAGGCGTCGGGTGGAGGAATGCGGCGAAAATACCAATTAAGGCTGAACCTGCCAAAGCCGCGAGAGTGCCAATGAATGAGATTCCGCCTGAGGTGCCTTTTTCCACAATATTTTTTAAATTCGTAATGATGCGCGGTGGATGCGGATTCAGCACGCCCAACTCGGTTGCCCACGTATCGGCGTTGACCGCGGCGAGCGCGGTGGCGAATCCGACCCACGGGAGAGTTGATTCAGGGAAAAAGAAATGGAGCGCGGCGAATAGTGTGGCGATGCCTCCATTCCCAAAAACCTGCCCCGCGTCACGTTCGTGGCCTTTTGAAAATTTTTCATTGAGACCTTGTTTGTTTTTTTTGAATGCGCGGCTTAATATAGAGGAGGTAATGAAAAATGTCAGCAATAAAATTGCCCATTGCCAGCCGCCAATTCCGAAGATGACAGAGCCAGTAATAGTCGCGGCGATCGCTCCGCTTTTATTTAAACTGTGCGCGCGATACGCGAGATAGGCAATGATGAGGGCGAAGATGAATCCGATGAGTAGTTGCATGATTATCAAGTCGTAAGATTAATAGCGAAGATCAAGCTTTTGGCTTTCAATCTTTTAAGTGGGAGTTGTGATTATGAATAGCACGGCGAGTAAAAATAATAAACTGGCAAATGTGCTTGAACCCCATACGATGAATGCCAGCACGCGTTCCTTGTCCCAGCGATAAAAATATAAACCTGCGATCCAACCAGCAACAGAAAGCAGAAGGCTGATGACCGGAAAGAGGATCAGTTGTGTTGATGGGACAGTTTCAAGCGCGCTTCCATTAAATTGCGGACCAAGCTGCACAAACGGGGTCGAAGGAATGATAAGACTTGCCCAAATGAACAAACCAATATTGAGGAACAAGGTGCTAAACCATAAATAGCGTGCCAAACCACTTTCCCAGGCTTGCGTGACAACAAAGGATGGGTAAACAGATTTTGCATCTGAGGGCGTGATGCTCCCCAATTCTGTGTTTCGTGCAAATGTTTGTGCAAACCCTGCAGGGTCTTCAGGTGAAATGATAAATACACGTTTTGCGGTTGCGACGATCAACAGTTTTTTTGAGTCTGAGGCGAGAAATTCCACCGCGCCGAGATCGGGATGACGGCGTGTTCCCAATAATCCGCCGGGGATAGGGAATGGCGGCAATGCGATCGGGTAAGTCAGGTCATCTACTGAACGGATGAATTCAATATTCGAAAGTGGAATTTCCTCAACACGCAGGCCCCAACTGATGGAGAGGCTGTTGCGGTCGAGGTAATAATCGGCCTGCCTTAGCGAATATGCACGATAGACAAAAAAAGGAATCGGCATGAACGCGGCCAGCGCAATTAATAGCGATACTAAAAATGCAGGGCCAACATCTGTGAGCGCGAGGTTGATAAATCCAATGATGGCAATAACTGCCAATACAATGATGATCAGGCTGTGAATTGTCAAGCCGCTTCGTTTGGGAGGAGGGAAGTGTCCGATTTTCATTTTTATACTGAGGAAGCGGTGGTGTTTTAGGAGATTTCACTGATCTTTGAAATGATATCGATTTGAGAAATCAGCAGATTTTTATCTGCCTTGCGGGATTTTAATTCTACCATTCCCTCTTTGAGATTCTTTTCCCCAACCGTAATTCTTATGGGGCAGCCGATCAGATCCGCATCGTTGAATTTGACGCCAGCGCGTTCATCACGCTCATCGAATATTACAGATATATCAGCAGACTGCAGCGTGTTATATATTTCTTCGACTTTTGCACGCGTATCCAATTCTTTACCAGCGATATGCATGAGATATACATCAAAAGGCGCTGCGGATTTGGGGAGGGTAAGCCCTTTGTCATCGTGATGTGTTTCGGCGAGGGCAAATAGTATGTTTTCGATATAAACTTCAGATCGTGTTGTCAGGCTAATGGCAGGCAGGATCGACAAGGTGTTGTCGCATTGAAAACATCGATCGCCTGTTTTTGCTTCAACCAGGTCCGCAATGATCTCGGCGGAATAATCACGATCAAAATTTGTGTTGAGCAGGTGATATCCCGCTTCATTCGCTCCTGCTGCCAGATTTGGAGATTGTGGAATCAGATCATCTACAACGATGATCGCGTGCTTTAATCCCACAGGCGATGCATATCCTGCGGATGCGCCTGCAGCTATGATCTCTTCATATGTTGCCAGACGGAATTCGCCAATTGTGTTCTTAAGTTTTGCCTCGCTGAGGGTCATGTCTCCGCGCACGACAACAAATATAAATTGATTGTCTTGGGTGCGTGTGTACATCAAGGCTTTGGCGGTTTTCTCTTTAGGAATGTTTAAGAAATTGGCGAGCGCTTCGATCGTGTGACAATTAGGAGTTAATACTTTTTCAATTGGAAGTTTTGATTCCTGCGGTGAGGCTGGTTTCTTGAATTGAGCCAGCTCTTTGCGTTGAGTGTAATTACATGAAGGACAATGGATAACTTCGATGGAACCAGTTGAAAGTGGAAGGAAGGTTTCGGTTTCGGTTGAAATAATCGGGAGAGATAACGTTGCCTTGAGACTCTCAAAGGGAGGTGAGGAGAAAGAAGGGTCGGATGCTAATTTTTTTAATCGTGAAATCACCTGCTGACCAAGTGGAAGGATCTCATTTTCGCGAGTCATATATCCCGCGCGGACGAGCCAGCCAAAGCCTGGCGTGCGCGCGTTGTTGGGGAATTCTCTTTGGGTTTGGATGTGGAGTTCTTGATATTTCATTTGGATGGCAATCCCTTTCTCCCTTTTTAGAAAAGGGGAAACAGGAGTGATGTTAGGCTTCGTTTTTTTTCTTCCCGCTTCGCATCATTTTCTGCGTTGATTCAATAACTGGCGCTGATTCAGGCATCATGATCGGTGTGGCAGCGATGGATTCTGCCTGGGCGACCTCTGATGGTGTCGCCTCGGGAGCAGGCTCGAGGTTAAGTTCGACTGATTCTTCCATCCGAATTTGGCCGCGTAGAAAGGCGCCTTCTTCCGTTACGAATGCTGTTGTGACCACGTCTCCCCAGACGCGTCCTGAGGCGCGAATCTCCAGTTTTTGCGTGGTGATGTTGCCACGGACTGCGCCTGCCACGATGACGGTATTTGCACGTACGTTCTGGCATGTGACACGTCCCGTCTCGCCAACTACAAGCATGCCTCGCATCGCGATCTCGCCCTCGAATGCGCCTTCAATGCGGACTCCGCCTGAACCGTTGATACTGCCATGCCAGACCACGCCAGAGCCAAGTACAGAAGTAATGCGCTCGACGGCTTGAACTGGCTGGGATGTATCAGTGGGCGTGGTATTTCGTTTGAACATATAAGTAATTTTACCGTAGAAAAGAAAAAGGGCGGACATTGCACGAAATGCAGTCCGCCCTTCCTAGGTCTTAATTCCTACTCGTCTTTATCACTAATCTGCACGCCAATGGTATTAAAGCCAGCATCAACATATAAAACCTCACCAGTGATGTGAGATGATAGATCAGATGCGAGGAATACTGCCGAGTTGCCGACATCTTCAATTGTGACGTTTTCGCGTAAGGGCGCCATATCCGCGAAGTGTTTATACATATCACGGAAGCCGCCCACGCCAGCCGCAGCGAGTGTGCGGATCGGCCCCGCTGAAATAGCATTGACGCGAATTTTCTGGGGGCCAAGATCATATGCCAGATATCTTGTGGATGATTCCAGCGCGGCCTTTGCAACTCCCATCACATTGTAATGCGGGGCAACTTTTACCGAGCCGTAATAGGTCATGCACATCACCGAAGCACCAGGGTTGAAGAGCGGCAGAAAGGCGTTGGTCAGCGCGACGAGCGAAAATACGCTGATTTCCATTGCCACTTTGAAACCTTCGCGGCTAGTTTCGTGAAACGGTTTGTTCAATTCATCACGTCCTGCGTATGCGATGGAATGAACCAGAACATCGATCTTCCCAAAATGTTTAGCGGCTTTTTCAACGGTGATAGAGATCTGATCATCTTTTGTCACATCACATTCTTCGACCCATGTACAATCCACCTTTTCAGCCAGAGGCTTTACTCGGCGTTCAAGCATTTCACCCGCATAACTGATACCGATATTTGCACCTTCACGTTTGAAAGCCTGCGTAATACCCCACGCAATAGACTTGTCGTTCGCAAGACCAAAGATCAACGCATTCTTACCTTCTAAAAGTCCCATTGAGCATCTCCTCGTTATTGGTTACACAATTATCTAATTTTGAGCATCGATTCTTTGACTAAAAATCGCCATGGCTTGGATAACCATGGTTCTGGCGTTTTATTTAAACCCACACGAGGGCCAATCGTCACGCTTTTATTGGGGACGAAAATCCCCGTTTCGATTCTTAAGCTGGAATTTGCCTCTGTCAAATTGATATTATTCTCACTTTTGGTGATTTCCAGCGCCTGAGTCAGCTTTCCCGGACCCAACGAGTCCCGTCCCTGACGACGCTCCAATATCACTTCGATCCCTTCAATCGGCTGGATTGCACGGATCAATACAGCAGCCGGGAATCCCTCTTTTTCAGTGACTGCATTCAGCATCCAGTGATTGCCATAAGTGAAATAAACATATGCGTGTCCCGGCAGGCCAAACATCGGTGCCGTGCGAATGGTTCTGCCCGCTTTTGCGTGACTTGCAAGATCATCAAAACCAAAGTATGCCTCGGTTTCACTGATTAGGCCGACCAATTTCACTCCATCCATTATCCGCACTAATCGCGCACCAAGGAGTTCGCGTGCGACAGTCAAAGTGGGGCGGTCATAGAATTTTGTTGGGAGAGTCATTATTTTATTGTTGGCAAGTTTGAAAACTGGAATATTCAAACATAAACCTGATGCCTTGAAGAGTTTACTTAAACCTTGGGTCGCGTTGAAGCGTCAAGCGCAGTCCTTCTTCCAAATTGATCGAAGGTTGGAAACGTAATTTCTCTTTTGCGAGATTCAAATCTGCTTTCATATACGAGACTCCGCCTGATGTTTGGGCGTTGTAGACTATGTTGGCTTTGCTATTCGTCACGTTCAAGACAATGCGGATGAGGTCGCGAATGGCAATTTCATTTCCCGACCCAATATTAATAACCAGGTTATTAATATTGGGTGCCGTGGATGCTGCAACCATTGCGCTGACTACATCGTCTACATATATGTAATCGCGGGTTTGATTCCCATCACTATGTGCGACGAGCGTTCCGCCGCGCAGGGCTTGACGAAGATAATGCGGCACAACCGGTGGGTGAGATGGCGGCAGGTGTTGACCCGGTCCGTACGCGTTGAAAATTCTTAGGCTGACAGTTTCGATTCCCCATAATCCGCCAATTGTGCGGACGTAATACTCCGCTGCTAGTTTGGAAACTGCATAAGGTGAGCGTGGATTTGGTGTGGCAGACTCTATCAAAGTTGATTCGCCCAAGTCGCCGTACACAGCTCCGGACGATGCCAGTACGACGCGTTTGACTCCCACGTCGCGAATGGCTTCCATCAAAGCCACTGTCCCGCCTACGTTGACAGCGTTGTAGTCGCGTGGATATAAGATGGATTCCTGCACCGAGACGCGCGCCGCGAGATGATAGACCACATCTACATCCTGAAGTAAAGTCCATAATTTGGGGCGGTCATTCACATCCCCGCGTGTAAAGTGAACGTCGGGAGCGAGGGCTTGGGGATCGCCTGTGGAAAGGTCGTCCAGTGCGCGTACTTGGTGCCCCTCGCGGGCGAGGTGGTTGGCAAGAGAAGATCCGAGGAATCCCGCGGCTCCGGTGATTAAGAAGTTCATAGCTAAGGATTATAAGCGATATAAAAAGCTAACAATAAAACCCGGCTCTCGTTGAGCCGGGTTCCTAATCCCTGATTTCAAATTTCTGGTTGCTATTTGCCAACCTGTGCATGCACTCGCCCCAAATTTCCTGCGGATAGATTATGGCGTTCGTTCCGGGCAGTTGTTCAATGGATAAGCCTGTGTTCAAATCGATCCCAACTTGTTGGTAGGCTTTATAGATCAATTGGCTGCAATAAAAAGTCTCCTCGGTTTCGGCGTTGAGGAAGTTTAGGTTGTACGGTTTGCCGATCTGTGCGAGGCAATATTTTGAGACCGTAGTGCGCATTTCAGCTTCTTCTTCAGATGTGAAACCTTGGCCTTCGAGCGGGGATGCGATGCCGTAGAAGGTATCAAACAAAAGGCCGCGTTGACGAGCCATGCGTTCAGTATCCCATGTTGAATTTGGGATATCAAACGTGATAACGCCGCGTGAGCCTGCTTCCACGCACCTGCCCCCGGGACCGACGTACATCATGACATGGTCTACGTCGCCGGGTACGAGACGTCCCACCAGCCGCCAGAACTCACCCGGCAAAATATCGGGTTTGCCGTTACTGGTGCAGATGATGTCACCTGTTTGTATTGCCAAGCCTTCGATTTCAAATGTATGGATCATATTCAATGTATTCATTATACGGGGAATTGATAAAAATGTTTCAATCAAAAACCCGTCTCTTGTGAGACGGGTTTCCTAATCACCAAACTATCTACTCTTCCTTGGCGCGAGTCGATTCCTGCCATAACTCTTCGGCGTGGGCGCGGGGCGCGGTGGGCGGCGGGCATCCTCTCGCGGGGCGCCTCGTCCTCGGGCTTCACCGGCAGCTTTCGGCGGGGCCGCAGCGGTGTAATCAAATCCTTCAAGAGTCTCTCGTTTAAGCGGGCTTCCCATAATGCGCTCGAGAATCTTAATCATATCGTTGTCTTCCGGTGTAACCAAAGTGAACGCGTCACCTGTGCGCTGGGCGCGGCCTGTACGTCCAATTCTATGGATGTACGCGTCGGCGGTGTCGGGCATATCGTAATTGATGACGTGCGAAATGCTTTCCACATCCAACCCGCGCGCGGCGATATCTGTAGCGACCATGATCTGATGCGTGCCATCCTTGAAACCCTTAAGCGCAGATTGGCGTTGCCCTTGCGAGCGGTCGCCATGCAAACTTGTCACCTTGTGCCCGGCGCGTTCAATTTGTTGTGATACTTTTTGCGCGCGATATTTTGTGCGCGCAAAAATTAACACAGAATTGGTATCCGTTTTTTTGAGCAGCGCCAACAGCAATTGCGACTTCAAATGCGGTGGTACAGGATATAGCGCGTGAGTCACAGTATGCGCGGGGCGGCTGATGCCCATCGCGATCTTCTGCGGATTCTTGAGTGTGCTCGATGCGAGAAATTCCACTTCAGAAGGGAAAGTCGCCGAGAATAACATGGTTTGTCGCTGCGTTGGCAAAGTCTTGATGATGCGCTTCACGTCGGGCAGAAAGCCCATGTCGAACATGCGGTCGGCTTCATCCAACACAAGAGTTTCGATCTTCCCCAAACGCGCATGACCTTGATTGACGAGATCTAGAAAACGGCCAGGGCAAACGATCAGGATTTCTGCGCCATCGCGCAGTGCCTTGACCTGAGGAGCGGGACCGACTCCGCCGTAGATGGTTGCACTGCGGAGCTTGGTCCCAGCTGCGAGTTCCTTCACGACATCGTGAATTTGCTCTGCCAGTTCGCGCGTCGGTGTGACGATCAGCACACGTGTCACATTGCGTGGACCTTCGAGGAGAAGTCTATGTAAGATTGGGAGGACGAATGCGGCGGTCTTGCCTGTGCCTGTTTGTGCGGTACCGATAATGTCACGTCCACGTAGGGCGGCCGGGATTGCTGCTTCCTGAATGGGCGTAGCGGTTTCATAGCCCGCCTTTTTGATTCCCACCATTAGGCGCGAATCGAGATTAAATTGTTCGAAGTTCAAAATATTCCTTTTCTTCAGAAGTCTATCAATGTTGGGAGATAAAAACAGCGCGGACTGCTGAAATAAGTGAGTCTGCGGATTTATAAATCAGGGACTCGATGGGTTGATTGTAAAAGGATTATAGCACTGAAAAGAACATAATTTTTATCACGAAGGTCCCTGCCAGCAATTTACTTGCGCCGTATTTCATTGCTGGCGGGGAATACAAAGGAGAAATACAACATCTCCATGACTTGTCGTCCCCGTGGTTTATTCATTTGGCTGCTTACGACTCTAAGATTCATTGCCTTTTGTTAATTCACTTCGTGTCAACAAGATCACAGCGATTAGAATCAACCCGCCGCCGACCATCACAATTGGTTTTAATCTTTCCCCAAATAACCACGCTGCCAGCAAAACAGTGACGACTGGTTCGAGCGTCGAGAGCATGGCTGCGTTTGTGGGACCAATTCTTTCAAGTCCTGCTAAAAATGTGACCACAGGAATAATGGTCGAGATGACAATGATGCCCAGCATGGCGAGTACGCCTGAATTGCTGGCAGGGAAATGAGCACCGTTGGCGAACGCTAAAATTCCAAATACGGCGCCAGCGGATGCGAAAATGAACACAGAAGATTGAACGGCTGAAACATGTTTCATCACATTTGTGCCGACGATAATATAAATGGAGTAGATCAATGCCGCAGCAACCGCCATCAGTGCGCCGATCAGTTGACCGCCATTTGGGTCAACGGTTAATGCCGACCCTGTGAGCGCGAGGATTAATGCGATTACTTTTACGGATGTCGTTTTTTCACGCAATATAAAGACCGATAAGATAAATACGAACATCGGATAGAGATACAAAAGCAATGCGACCAATCCAGAGGACGCGTATTTAATAGCGGTCATGTATAGAAACGATTGTCCTACATACCCCAGCGCGCCCATCCCTACGAGTTGAACCAGAATTTGTCCGCGTGGAAAATGCTCTTTGCGCAGAAGCAGAATAATGGTCATAAAGACTGCGGAGACTCCAAATCGCAAGAAGAGCACCGTCAAGGTATCCATCCCATCTACGTACACATAATGCCCAAAAATGGCGAGTGTCCCAAAGGAGGCGGCGGAGATTGCGATCAGGAGGATTCCAATAAGTCGTTTCATGTTGTCAAATCATGGAGCGTAGAAAAGCGCGGATTCGACCAGCCGTCTCATTCCACGAAGGTTGTTGAATATAACGCTTGCGCGCATTGAGTGAAATTTTTGCGAGCAGATCTCTGTCTGATGCGAGCTGCGCGATGAGAGACGCGAGCGTTTCATGATCATTTGGTTTAATCAGATAACCAGTTTTTCCGTGTTCGATAATTTCACCTGCCGCGCCAGCCGTTGTGCCAATGGCGGGCAAACCAAATCCCATGCCCTCAAGGTACACGATCCCAAAGCCTTCATAAGAAGATGGGACGATCAGCGCGTGGGATTGTAGTAGTTTTTGTTTGAGAAATTCGTTGTCGAGAGATGAGTGAAACGTGACCTTGGATGTTAGGCCCTTGTCCATGACGCGCTCCCGCATTTTTTTTGCATATTTTGGTTCAGTGGTCAATGAACCGACAATGTCAAGTTGAAGGTCTACGATCGAAGGGATTAATGCTTCCAGAAGAATATTAAGCCCTTTGCGCTCAATGATGTTGCCAAGAAATAAAATCCGCAGTTCATTGGTTTTAGATCTTTTTGTGATTTCGTTTTCAGAAATTGCATCACCAAATCTGTCGGTGGGTGGGTAGGCGACAACCTCTGGCTTGCTGCTCTCTAATAAACTATTTACTACGTCTCTGGTCGTTTTTGAATTGAAAATGAATCCATCCACATTTTGCAGGTATTTGTTCTCGACCACGCGATATAGATCGTTCTGCCATTTTGGGCGCAGTTCCGAACATCTTAAATGATGGACCAGTGAAATGATCGGGTATGGATGTTTTCCAGAATTCGCGGCGATCAGCGAAGGATGATTGAGTTCATCTTGAATCAGAATGTCGAGATCGGCTGGCAGCTTGAAGGAAAGATTGTCTGTGAGATGCGCGCTGTAATTTCTCCAGGGCAGCGAAATGATCTCAACCGTATCTCCCTGCGCGCGCAAATATTCCACCAGCTTACGGTCATATAAATATCCGCCGCTGAGCGTGTCCAGCGGGCCGTAAATTACGAAACCTATTTTCATGGAGTTTGAATGTTTGAAAGACCTGTTAACTTTCCAACCTGTCAACTGAATAGGCCGCCCACGCGTGCTCATGCTCCCACAATACAACTTTGAGCGTAGTGATATTCTTGGTTTTGATCCTAATATTTAATGTTGAGGCAAGGATGCGCGAAAAATGTTCAATCGATGGATTCAACCCTGAGAATTCTGGCTTTTCATTGAGCATTTGCTCCTTGTAATAATTGACCACATCATCGAGGTGTTTTTCCACATCCACAATATCTGCGAGATATCCGTGTTGATCGAGTTCTGCTCCTGCAAGTTGTAGTTCAAGGATGTAATGATGCGAGTTGGGGAAGTTCTCTGGTCCCCAGTCTCCCCCAATTAAGAAATGACGGGCAATAAATTCGCGGCGAACTCCAAGGGTGTACATAGGTGTGCTCCAGTTTCAGGTTGTATGGTCGAAGATCACTTGTATCGTCTCTTGCGGATTTCCATCCAACAGTTGATATGCTTTGGCTGCGTCATTTAACGCAAACCTGTGCGTGATCCATTTCTCTGGTTTGATTTTTTCCAACGCATTCCAGGTTATATCAAATCGTCGTGACTTATCCCACCTGCCTGATAATTCGGGCGAAATGCTGCTCACTTGCGAAGAAATAAGTTTAATCCGCGAGCGGTGGAACGCGCCGCCCAGGTTGATTTCCGCACGTTTTTGTCCGTACCAGGAGCCGATCACGATCCGTCCGCTGAAAGTTGTCAGCGGTATGGCATCATTCAAGGCGGAGGGGGAACCGCTCAGCTCAAAGGTCAGATCAAATGCGTCGAAGGTGGAAGGTCGAAGGTCGTGTGGCGCAAAGCCTTCAACTTTTAACCTTGCCTCTTCAACTTGTAACGCCTTCCTTCGCAATTCAAAATTATCCACTATAACCAAACGCTCCAGCGGAAATTCTCTTAACAATGAAGCAGTTAATAAACCGACAACTCCCTGTCCAAAAACTAAAACTCGCTCACCCAGAATTGGGGCGCCATCCTGCACCAAATTAACAGCGGTTTCCATATTCGGCAGGAAGCATGCTGTTTCAGGAGAAAGTGATTCAGGAATGGAAATTAAGGAGGAAGGCTGAGCTATGAAGGCTGAAGCGTGCGGGTGAAATGCAAAAACAAGTTTATTGCGCCAGGATACATCAACTTGTTTACCTGTTTCTGTTACCCGCCCCACGCACGCATATCCATACGCCAGCGGATAATTCAAATCGCTGCTTAGGTTGTCATGCACATCTGCCAAATTCGGGAACTGCCCGCGATAGACCAGCATCTCTGTCCCTGCGCTGATGGCAGAGCATAGAGTCTCAACGAGTACTTCATCCTCATTGAGATCTGGAAGTTCTGATTCGCGCAGTTCCACTTGTTTTATTGATGTGAAGAAAAGTGTTTTGGCTTTTGGCATGATCTGAGTTTAACATAAAAAGGAAACTCGACATTTGAGTTTGCCAAAATTATTTAACAGGTGATGGCTTGATGGGATAATTTGGCGCATCGCGGCGGAATTCGTATTGATCTATGATCGCCCGAATGACCTTTTTTTGCTCATCAGCAACTTCCTTGAATTCAAGTCCCACATTATAAAATTCAGGACTGACATCTGGCTTACACCACGCCACGTGAATAGGCAAGGTGATCCGTGAAGTATTGATCTTTGGCAAGTCGGGCAATTCGATCGCGATGGTGAAATCCATATTTTCAGGGATAGGTTTGTTCCCGATCACCATGGCTCCGCGTAAATTTAGATCTGCAAGGTAGCCGATCAAAAAACCGCCATACAGATCAAAGACCTGTGTATATGCCATTAAAGTCTTGCGTTGTTCTTTACGCCGTTCCTGCATGATTTCTCCAAAATATAGTTTACATCAAACCCAATCTAATTTCATTGCCAGTTTGTGGTAAAAATGCCCATGCGTTGGATCTATATTTCCCCTCATTTGGATGATGCTGTACTCTCCGCGGGCGGCTTAATCTACGAACAAACTCGCGCGGGCATGGATGTGGAAATCTGGACGTTTATGTGCGGATTCCCTCCCAGCGAAGAACTCTCTCCTTTCGCACAGGTGCTCCATTTTCAGTGGGGTATTTCCGCCGCCGCCGAAGTGGTGACTGCCCGCCGCGCAGAAGATATCAAAGCTGTGAACATACTCGGCGCGAAAACAATTCATTTTGATTTTCTCGATTGTATTTACAGACAAGGCAAAAATGGAGACTGGCTATACTCGGATGTTTTTCTTCCCCCCCATGAGGACGATCAGGATTTATCCGCTCGAATAGCAGAATCTATTTCCGCCCGACTCAACCCGACCGATCAACTGGTCTGTCAACTTGGGCTTGGTTCACACGTGGACCATGTCCTCGTCCGCCGCGCAGTCGATTTGATTCCGCGGCCTGTGCTTTATGACGTGGATATTCCCTACCTGTTCAATTCACCGAATGAATTGGCACCGCAAACTGCCGGGATGAAAGAAAATATCCATCGAATATCCGAACCAGGTTTGAGTTTATGGCAGGATGCGATTACCGTTTATGCTTCACAGATCAGCAGCCTGTTTGAAAGTCCAGAAGCGATGCGGGGGCTTATCAAGAATTATTGTGAAGAAAATGGCGGCCTTCGTCTCTGGTCAGTGTAATATTGATTCCGCCCCTATTGGTGACTATTATGAAAAAAATATTGAATAGCATATTTACTCGCGAGAACATTTTGGCTCTTTTGCTCTGTTTGATATTGATCGCTTTGGTAATATTTACTGCTGATACTTCGCCAACCTGGATCTATCAAGGATTCTAATGTCGGTCTCGCAGATTCTTATTCTCGCCGTAGTTGCTGTTCTCGTCAATCAATTGAGGAAAGGGCGTTCTCTGGCTTTGCTAGCCGTGAGCGCGCTGGTGATTTATTGGATTCAACCTTATCAAGAACCGGTCAACTTGATTTTTTGGTTCCCAACATTAACTCTGGCGATAACTGTGATTTTTTGGCTGATTACCTCCAGTCCTGAAACTCGGGCTTGGAGACAGAATTGGGGCACGGTGGCGATTTTGTTGAGCGTAGTTGTGCTCGTTGACCTGAATCGTTATTTTCAAGTTGAGGTTTTTTTTATCACTAATACACCAAGATTTCAGTTGGTTGCTATTGTGTTGTTGGGCGTCGTGGCTGTTGGCTTGCTACTGGGGCGCATCAAGAAATTTCATGGGTTGGTTTTCACGTTTGCGATAATTGGATTGATCACGATGCTAATTTTTCTAAAAACGCCGTTAGCTTCGACGAGGTTGATCGAATCAATCTCCAGGTTTCGGGGGAAAGAGAGTGGTGGAGTATCTTCATTCGCATGGCTTGGATTTTCTTATATTTCCTTTCGTCTTTTGCATACAATCATTGATCGAAAAGCGGGACGTTTACCACCGGTCACGTTGGACGAGTATGTCAATTATGTTATTTTTTTCCCGACATTTACAGCGGGACCGATAGACCGCCTTGAACGATTTACCCGTAATTTGACCGAGCCTGTATTTTTGGATCAGGAAGGCTGGGTGGATGCGGGCACTCGTCTGTTCTGGGGCTTGTTCAAGAAGTTCATCATTGCAGATGCGTTGGCGTGGATCGCTTTGAATCAGGCCTTTGTGCCAGATGTTCGCTCAGTGAGTTGGATGTGGTTTTTTTTGTATGCATATTCGCTGCGAATATATTTTGATTTTAGCGGTTATACCGACATTGCAATTGGGCTTGGTAAATTGTTGGGAATGCAGCTACCTGAAAATTTTGATTCGCCATATCTCAAGCGGAACCTGACTCAGTTTTGGAACTCCTGGCACATGACGTTAACGCAATGGTTCAGATCCTATTTTTTCAATCCGCTCACACGTGCTATGCGTTCAGCCAAAATACCCTTGCTATTGCCGGTGATGATCTTGATTACACAGGTAGCCACCATGATTTTGATTGGCTTATGGCATGGCGTGACTCTAGGCTTTTTTCTTTGGGGCACATGGCACGGGGTTGGATTATTCATTCAAAACCGATGGAGTGAATGGATGCGTACTCATACGCCCGTCTGGGGGATGAAACCCTTGGGCGCGGATGTTTTGAAATATTCAGGCATTTTCTTTACCTTTAATTTTGTGACATTAGGTTGGCTGTTTTTCTTTTTGCCAGATCCTGCCATGGCGTGGAATGTAATGTTGAAACTATTTGGTGTCGCATGAATACCATGGTCCGTCCGATAGCGGTGATTGTCAAGGCAGTCTGTTTATTTGTTGTGATTAACTTGGTCTATGGCCTGATAGAGCCTCCGATTGCGGAAATCTCCGCCTACAACGTGTTTGTCCCCGGTCTGGAACGAACGCCGTTTGGCAATAGCGCTGATCCTTACACTGTAGCCATAGATAACGCGGATGCGATGTTTGCTTCTCACGAGATTTCTGCCGAAAAACAACCTGATGAGATTCGAGTTGCGCTGATCGGTGATTCATCTATTTGGGGTGAAAGCCTTTTACTTGAAAATACACTGTCCGGGCAATGGAATCAACTTGGTTCTCAGTGTGGTGGCAAAAAGATCAAAGCATACAACCTTGGTTATCCTCACCCTTCAATTATTAAAGACCTGATTTTTATGGATGAAGTAATGAGCCGGCAGCCTGATGTGATTATATGGTTCGTCACTTTGAACACATTGATGAATCAATATCGCTTGCATCCTTTTTTAGCGGGGAACCACGAGCGAGTCCTGAAAATAGTGGAGAAATATGATCTTTCCTTTGGCCCTAGAAAAATTTTGTCGGAGCAAGAGACAGGTTTCTACGAAAAGACACTTGTTGGACAGCGATCCCTACTGGCGCGTTTACTAAAATTGCAGGGGCTTAGTTTGATTTGGTCTGCAACGGGAGTTGATTTTCATGTTGAACCAGGTATCCCACAAGCGCTCGCATCGGATGTAGATAAAGATATTGCATACCGAGCTATGGAACCAGGGACTGATCTGCGCGAGTCTCTTTTGCTTGATGCGATTGGCGCAGGATTTGATATTGCCGGTGAGACTCCGGTTTTGCTTGTTAATGAGCCGATCTTTATCGCCAACGGACTGCATTCTGATGTGCGCTATAATGATTTTTATCCACGTTGGGCATATGACCAATATCGCGATGTACTTATAAAGCAGACTGAGAAATCCCTCTTCAACTATCTTGATATGTGGAACACCATCCCACCAGAAAATTTTATCGATACACCTTTGCATCTCAATGCCGAAGGTGAACGTCTGCTCGCTGAGCAGATCAACCCAACTTTACTTTCCATGGTTTGTCCATAAAATTTGATTTCCCCGTAAATAAGATACTCTGAGGCAGACCTCTCACTTTTTTTTTATTAACTCTTGCTATGTAGAATGTCCCGCACATTTTCATATTACAGTTTGAATGTGCGGGACGGTGTGTACTGTTTGTTATTGGTTTTATTTATTTGCAATTGCCTGATTCAGAATTTCAAGAAACTTGTCCAATGGTACGCGGTGGACACGCGCCGCCCATTCAACTGTGATTGCTTTGGTAATAAATGTTCGTATGGAATAGCGTGCCACGCGTTTGATTCCAAAAACTTCCATCACATCGGCGATGTCGCCGTATTCTTCAAGAATGGCGGATACACGTGTGTCTTTTGTAATTTCCATGTTGAAATTCTCCGATGTTATGATCGATAATTCTATGCTTCAATTTTTTGTAAACCAGCTCGCGCGATTTCTAAGATTTCCATCAGCGGGTGGATCAACGCCAGTGCGTACAGCGCGAAGCCGATCCCATATAAAACACCTCTTGCTGGAACGATGAAGATGCTCGCCCACACAAACAGACTCCCCGCTGTTGCCGCAGAAAGGCTTGCCCAATTACCGCCAAGCTGTGATGTCTCATCCTTTAGGAAAAAACGCCGCGCAATGTATGGAATCAGGGCTATTCCATATTGAAGTACCCATCCATAAATTAAAGCCTGAGGCGCAGTTGTTTCGATCGGCCCACTTTTAAAGATCCCCATCATAATAAATGGCGCCATCATGATCGGTAGGATGATCCATATGTAGGATGAAACCAAATGCCACGCGCCTGCGCTGTTCAATCTGCCGCTTTCTTTGAAGGCCTTGATCATTAAAACTACAAGCCACAAAGTGGATGAAACATGCATGAGCAAACCTAAAATGGTGGGAGGTTTACTGCCACCGAGCCAAGGGGCCAGTACGAGGCTGAATGCGCCAAGTGTCATGCCCCAGTAAATCAGTGAAATATTTTTTGTTGTGCCAAGCGGACGCCCCGTAATCATTGGAACAAAATCCACAAGCAAGCCTGCGAATACCAGTGACATGAATCCCCATGAATTGGCGTGGATGTGCGCTTCAAGAGGACTTTTGATGAACAGCGTTTCGCTCCAGTTGAGATACAAACCTGTGCCAATGATGATGCCAACCAACAGGTAGAACATTCCTGTAATATAAAACTTGAGACTTTCGGGTGCGTCACCGCCGCGTACATTCCATAATTGAATGAGGAGCATCGTGGCAGAGATGAAAATCAATGTGCCGCCTGCAAAGATCATTGGGTGATTCATGCCTCCGAAGCCAGCCACAAGGGCAACCAAGCCCACATTGAGTGTCAACCAGATATCCCAGCGCATTGCGGGACGCGGCTTTTTGGAAAGCGATGCGACCAGCAATGGCAGTAACCCGAAGATGACCTGCGAGAGAATTCCGAGTGTGACGAAATGGACGCGCACCCAGCGTAATGCAGGGAATGCGCTAACAAGATTTATGCTTACCAATGAAGCATCTGCCGCGGCGAGTATTGCCACGAAAGTGAATATCAAAGTTGTGAGTAAATATGGAATCGGCATTTTATTGTTCGCCTTTTGAACCAAGGAAAATCACGCGCGTTTTTGCGTTCATGCCGCGTTTCACACCGCTCGACACCACAATGGTTACGCTTGGTTTGATCTCAAAGACTTCATCACCAACCGTCATCAAGCCAGTTCCTTCGAGAAAATGATACATTGCTGATTCACCAGGGTGGACCGGAATTTGTCCGCCCGCTTCCAGACCAACTACCAGTGCTTTGAACTTCGGCGTGTCAATTAGAAATTGCGGCTTCGGGCCTTCTGATGAAAAGATAGCCTTTGCTTTTGTATCTGAAAAATAGATTTGAGAAGTTGTGTCAGACATTGTGTCTCCTTTTTGACTATGTCTAACTTTATCCCTTTTCCTGTTTCGTGCCCCGACTTTTGTCGGGTTTTTACCCCCAGTTATTATTTGCCCTGAATCATTGCCTGTTGCTTTAATTGCTCGCGATCTAAAATGCGGAAGTGATGCTTGTTCATTTCAATGATTCCAGCCTTTGTTAATTCGCGAATGACGCGGCTTAGCACATCCGGCACAGTTCCGAGCCGCGAAGCCATTTCTGTTGGGGTTGCCCAGCTGCCGCGTTCGATTAAATCTCCTTCGGCCTGTTCGAGCAGAAGTTTTGCAAATCTGGCTTTCACGGATTTCAAGGAAAGATCTGCAGCCAGCGAGATCAGATCAATGAATTTATCCGCCATGCTTTCTATGATCTGTAATGCCATTTTCGGATTTTCCAGCAATACCTCTTCGATTGACTGGCGCGGGATTAGCCATACTCCGGATTCTTCCAAGGCAACTGCCGTGGCGGGATTTGGACGTTTTGCCAGAACTCCCACTTCATTGAATATTTCGCCCGCGCTAATATGTCTCAAGACCTGTTCGCGTCCATCTGGAGAAGCTTTCAAAACCTTGAGCAAGCCATATTGCAAGTAATATAGATTGGATTCGGAATCACCCTCCCAAAATACCACAGCATCAGCGGCAAAGACTTTCCAGCGCGCGCCACTTGCGATCTTTCCCAGAGTTTCGTCATCGAGTCCGCGCAGATATTCAACGGCTTGCAGTCGCTTGAGCAGGATGTTGTTTGGCATAAGGTTATTCTACACTACCCCGCGAATATGACATTCTTGCGACAGCTCTTTGGATCAGATTGTTGGGGTGTCAGCTTTGGCAGAGGCGGGTAAATGGCGGGATGATAAACTTCCCTGTCCAATTTCGTGGAAGTCTGCTTGCGCAAATTCATGTAATTGGCATGAAAGTCTTCCATGCGCTGCTGGAATACTTCAGCGTAAGTGTTGATAACAAGAATATAAAGTTATCTACGGCGTGGGAGGAATTAATCCAAATGTTGGCGCGCAGACAATATCATAATATTCCAACTCAGTGGCTTTGTTTTGCTCGGCATATGCAGCGGCATCCTTACCCATTACTCGGATGGTATCCAATTGTGCCAACACTTGCGTCGGCCAATATCGCGGAAGGGTCAGGCGTGGATCATTCGCAGGCCCTTCAGGAATAAAAGCTGGGCGCCCCGCATCTGGCGCATCTGAGAGCGGAATCCAGTTGAACATGATCGGTCCACGCGGATTGATGGTGAATCCCACGCGATAACCAACTTCCCTTGCGACTTGTACTCCGCGCGGAGTGAATCCGCCACCAGGCCAGATGTAGGCAATGGGAGTTTTCTGGAAATACTTTTGTAAATTATCAATTGAACCTTGAAGTTCGCTGTGAATGAACTCCTCGGTTGAGTTGGGGCTAATGTTGATATTATGAATCACGCCATGAGCCTGATAGTCTACCCAGCCTTCGTTGGAAAGATTAACGTTTTCCTGCAGGAATTGATCTTCTCCGCCAAAGGCGCTGATCCAGCCGTTGATCACAGGCCAGCCCCATTGTTCATAATAGGGACGGAAATGTTCGAAGGCTTGGGCGGTATGGCGGTCATCATAAGTGAGCACCACCGAACGTTGTGGAATGTGCGCATTGCTATCTAAAAATTCTGCGAGCTGAGTTGCGTTTATGGCTTCAAATCCCAATTCCTTGAGGCTGCCCATTAACTTGTTGAAATCTTTAACAGTAATGTCATTGGCATCCAGGGAACTGGAATCTTTATTAATGCCGTGGAACATGATCACCATTACGATCGTGCCGGGTGCAGCGTTGTTCGGATCCCATTTGGATTTAAGATACTGACACGAATCCTGGATGTACGTATGCGGTACATCCAGAGGGTTCAATACTGTTGTTGTAAAAGCGGGCGGTAATGCCGGCGGCGTGCGTTGAACGGTTGCGGTAGGAATGGGAGTTTCAGTTGGTGCAAGTGTAGCGGTTGAAACATTGATCTGAGCGAAGGCAGTTTCAATCGCTGCGGTCATTACGATCCGCGGATCAGCGGTAGGAGCTGCAGGCTGGCAGGATGCCAATAATCCAGCAAGCAAGCTAAAGGTTAAGAAAAGATGCGAGGTTTTCATCATGTGTGAATTCTACCTGAAAAAAAGAGACGTCTGCATAAGCAAACGTCTCTCTAATCCCTAATTCCTTTTTTCTAATTTATTCGTCACTTTTGCCTGAGATGAAATCCTCCACCTTGTCGCGGCAGATATCATCGCGGAATTGCTTGGGCGGGGTCTTGAAGAAATAAGAAGATGGCCCAACGATCGGCCCCGCGAGTTCGCGGTCAAGTGCGATCTTGGCACAGCGCACCGCGTCGATCATCACACCCGCCGAATTGGGACTGTCCCACACTTCCAGTTTTAATTCCACATTGAGCGGAACGTTGCCGAAGGTGGTGCCTTCCATGCGGATGTAGCACCACTTGCGGTCGGTCAGCCATGGGACATGGTCACTCGGCCCAACGTGGACATTATCCTTGCCCATGTCGTAGGGCACCATGCTGGTAACGGCGTTGGTCTTGGAAATTTTCTTGCTTTCCAATCGTTCGCGTTCGAGCATGTTGAGGAAGTCTGTGTTGCCGCCAAAGTTGAGTTGATAGGTGCGGTCGATCTTCACGCCTCTATCCACGAATAGGCTGGTCAACACACGATGAACAATCGTCGCCCCGACCTGACTCTTAATGTCATCGCCAAGAATGGGCAGGCCTGCATCGCGGAAACGCTTCCCCCAATATTCAGAAGATGCGATGAATACAGGAATGGCATTCACGAATGCGCAGCCCGCTTCAAGCGCCTGCTCGACGTACCATTTAGTTGCCATTTCAGAACCAACTGGCAGGAAGTTGATGATCACATCCGTTTTGGTATCTTTCAACAGTTTGACTATATCCGCTGTGGGGCCGGGCGCTTTTGTGATGATCTCGCTCAAATATTTTCCGAGACCATCATGTGTCATACCGCGCACAACTGGAACATTGAGATTGGGGACATCTGCGAACTTGAAGGTGTTGTTTGGTTCGGCAAAGATGGCTTCGGATAGGTCCTTGCCAACTTTGTTGACATTTACATCAATGCCAATGGTGAACTCAATATCGCCGACGTGATACTCGCCAAGTTGTGTGTGCATGATGCCGGGGATGGCTTCATCCTCTTTGGCGTTTTTGTAAAACTGTACACCTTGCACAAGCGACGACGCGCAATTTCCAACGCCAATAATGGCGACACGTACTTTTTTATTTGCCATAATATTTCTCTCCTTGATATTTAATTGCAATTTCCTTGTTTTAGGTCAACTTCCCTTTCAGATAGACCTGTGATGTATAATCTTACTATAGGTTATATATGGCGCTAGAGCAAACCAAAATTCTTGCACGTCTTCTGGAAGTTACACGCGGCCTCGGCACGCTGGTGGACCTTGAAACGTACATACGGTCCATTTTTTCTGCAGCGGCTGAATTGACAGGGAGTGAGTCAGCTTTGTTAATGGAATATGATGATTCCGCACGTGAACTTTATTATAAGTTTGTGCCATGGTTCCACCGCGAGAAAATTAATTTTGTCAAAGTCCCTTTGGACGAGAGTGCAGCAGGCTGGGTATTCCTGCATAATAAGCCGCTTACGATCGATGACGTCACAAAGGATGACCGTCATTATAGCAAAATTGATGAAATGTTCGGTTTTGTCACCCACTCTCTTTTGGGAGTTCCACTTCTATTACATGGAAAACCCGTGGGCGTACTTGAAGTTATTAATAAAACCGATGGTAATTATACCGGGGATGATATCTCAATTCTCGAGGCCCTTGCCTCGCTTGCTGTGATCGCGATGCAAAATGATCTTCTGGAGGGTAACACGATTTCATCTCAAAGTGAATCGCGCGATCTCGACCAATTAAAGAATGAATTTATCGCGATTACTTCCCACGAACTTCGTACGCCCCTTGGATTGATCCTCGGCCACGCAACTTTTTTGCGCGAACTTATTGGCGATGAATATGAAGAACAGATGGATGCCATTATTCGCAACGCTGTCAGGTTAAAAGAGATTATAGAAAGCCTTTCAAGCGTGGAAAATCACCAAACAGGGAATGCTCGGATCCGTCAGCGAAGAGTTTCCATTGCACGGATTATCGAGGATGTATCTGCGTCCTTTCGTGATATTGCCATTCAAAAGGGCGTCGCCTTAAATGTAGAAGTGAGTCGCGGTGATGATTTGTTCGTAGATGCAGATGACAGTAAGACTGCGATCGTCTTATCCAATCTAGTCAAAAACGCCGTCACTTTTACGAATCAAGGCGGGTATGTCATCATTCGTGGTGAAAGACATCCTGATTTTATCAAAGTGACTGTCGAAGATAATGGCGTGGGGATTCCTGCCAAAGACCTGCCGTATGTATTTGAACGCTTCTATCAAGTTGAATCACACCTCACCCGCAAGAATGGCGGCATGGGGCTTGGTCTTTCCGTTGCGAAGGTAATGATCGAGTTGCATGATGGGCAAATTTGGGCTGAGAGCACCGAAGGCATAGGGAGTACCTTCACCTTTATATTACCTCTCGAGCAGAAAAGCGCAGAAGAAGATTCTGTTCAACCATTTGCTCAATAAAAAGGTTAGACGAAAATTGTGTCTCGTCAGATTGGTTGACGGGATTTTTGATTCTTTGATACACTCACGCTCATTAAATATTCAAGGATGTTTTATGCAAAGTTCTAACATGCAGTTCGATCTAATTCGCCAATCTGCCACGGTTGCAATGGCAGATAGAATCCTCGCGCTCAAAGCCAGTGGACATAATATCATCGGTTTACAAGTGGGCGACCCCGATTTTGGGACTCCACCCGCAATTGTGGATGTTGCCCTAAAAGCCATGCAAGATGGCCTGACTCACTATGGTCCTTCTCGCGGCTTTCTGGACCTGAGAACTTCGGTTGCTTCCAAACTGAATCGTGATGAAGGTGTTTCCTATGATCCCGCCTCCGAAATAATAATCACACATGGCGGTATCCACGCATATTATCTTGCCATGCAATCAATCTTGAATCCGGGCGATGATGTTTTAGTTCCAGACCCATCCTGGGCGACTCATTCCAACATGGCCATCATGCTGCGCGGAAATGTGATCCGCGTGCCCGCTCCCGCCGAAAACGGATTCATCCCTCATTTTGATTCGTGGTTGAAAGCTTTTACTCCCAAAACCCGGGCCATCGTCTTGAACTATCCATCCAACCCAACGGGCGCATATCCTACACGTGAGTATTTACAGAATTTGCAGGATTTTGCTGCAAAACATCACCTGTGGATCGTAAGCGATGAAGTATATGGAAGTTTATATTATGAAGGGAAGCCGACCTCCGCGGCGGCGGTCACAGGTGCGAAAGAAAGAACCTTACTCGTAAATAGCTTATCCAAATCCTACGCGATGACAGGTTGGCGCGTTGGCTATCTTGCGGCACCCGCACGAGTGATCGAGAACGCGTTGAAAGCGGGACAAAACTCCATTACCTGTGTCGCGCCTTTTATTCAGAAAGCCGCCACATTTGCATTGACTGATCCTGCGATTCAAAAAGTTACTGAAAACATGCGTACCGCATACAGTCGTCGCCGTGAATTGGTTTTGCGCCTGTCGCATGAATTGGAGAGCGACAAAGTAAAAGTGATCCCGCCGCAGGGAGCGTTTTATTTCTTCCTTGATCTTCGCGCGTTGAAAATGTCTTCCATTGAAATGTGCGAAAAAATTCTGGATGAAGTGGGCGTGGGGCTTGTCTCGGGTTCTGCGTTTGGCGAACAGGGTGAGGGATTCATCCGTATGACAATAGCAGCCTCCGACGAAGATGTCGAAGCGGGATTTAGAAAGATCGTGGCATGGGCTGAAAAGCAATAGTCGAAAACCGAACGATCTTAGTCTTTCGACTATTGACAAGATTTTAAGGAGAAACCATGAAAGTATCATTCCAAGGTGAATCAGGCGCGTATAGTGAGCAGGCTGTATTCAATTACTATGGAAGTGTGGAAACCCTTTCATGCGAATCCTTCGATGTGATGTTTGATTCAGTGATGGCTGGCAAAAGCGATGCGGCACTGGCTCCCATTGAAAATTCACTGGCTGGCAGCATCCACCAGAATTATGATCTGCTTCTGCGTCATAATCTTCACATCGTGGGGGAGTACTTTCTGCGTGTACAGCATTGTTTGATCACGATGCCGGGGGTAAAAATGGAAGATATCAAAAAAGCGATCAGTCATCCGCAGGCGCTGGGACAGTGCGCCGTTTATTTGCGGACTCGGGGAATTAAATCGGAACAGGTTTACGATACAGCAGGAAGTGTGAAAATGCTCAAAGAGTCTGGTGTGCTTGATGTTGCCGCAATTGCGTCGAAGCGGGCGGCTGAGTTATACGGGATGCAAATTCTGGAGGAAGGCATTGAGGATAACCCTGAAAACTATACGCGTTTTCTTGCTATCCAACGGGAAGCAACCATCCCTGAGGGCGAAGCAAAAACTTCGATTGTTTTTACACTCAAGAATGTCCCTGGCGCATTATTCAAAGCATTGAGTGTCTTTGCATTGCGTGATATTGACTTGACAAAGATCGAATCTCGTCCTTTGCAAGGCAAGCCTTGGGAATATTTATTTTATATTGATTTCATCGGTGCCATGCACGAGGAAACGTCCAAACGTGCCCTGGACCATTTGGGAGAATATGCGTTGATGCTGCGTGTATTGGGGTCCTATCCGCGATTTAAGAGATAAGGTTTGCCTCAGCAGTTCATTTAATATTGCGGCGTGATTTCCCTTCGTGTGTTTTGCGAGTGATATTTAAAACCTTCAGAGTGGAAAATTGCCCAGATAAAATCATTGACTCATTTCATTTTTCGAGTAGAATACCGCCCATCATGTTTATGCTATTTGCTCTCCCGCGTACACGTCGTCCGAAATCAACTCTCCGAGAAGGTCGGGATTTTTTTGTTTTGATTGTGCGATGAGTAACGCAACAGTGAGCTAATAGACAGTCACAAGTCAACCCAAACAGCCCTCCTTCTCGGAGGGCTGTTTTTATTTTCCCCTTTTCCTCTCCCAGAGGCAGAGGAAATCAAATACCAGGAGAAACAAATGAATTCCAAACCGAAGCCGCAAGTTAAGAAAGTCGTCCTCGCTTATTCAGGCGGACTGGATACATCCGTGATCGTGCCGTGGCTCAAAGAGAACTATGGCTGTGAAGTAATCTGCTTTTGCGCCGATGTGGGGCAGGTTGATGAGGACATGCGCGGTCTCGAACAGAAAGCCATCAACAGCGGCGCGAGTCAATGCATCATCCACGACATGAAGGAAGAGTTCGCTGCCGAATATCTTTTTCCAATGCTCAAAGCGGGGGCGGTTTATGAACACAAGTATTTATTGGGCACATCCGTGGCCCGTCCATTAATTGCAAAACATCTCGTTGATGTGGCTCACGAAGTCGGCGCGGATGCGATCGCGCATGGCGCGACAGGCAAGGGTAATGATCAGGTTCGTTTCGAGCTAACCGTCATGGCGCTTGACCCGCGCCTCAAGATCATCGCTCCATGGCGCGAGTGGGATATCCGCTCGCGTGAAGATGCGATCGCCTATGCCGCGAAACATAATGTGCCCGTCACCGCCACCATTAAATCTATTTACAGCCGCGACTCAAATCTCTGGCATCTTTCGCATGAGGGTGGTTTGCTCGAAGACCCGTGGAATGAACCTGAAGAAGCGATGTTCCAACTTTCCACTTCACCAGAGAATGCTCCAGAAGAAGGTGCGTATGTCGAGATCGAATTTGAAAGCGGCAACCCGATCGCGGTAAATGGCGAGAAACTTTCAGCTGCAAAAATTGTTGAAACGCTGAATGTCATTGGCGGTGCGCACGGCATTGGCCGCGTTGACCTGGTTGAGAATCGACTCGTCGGCATGAAGTCGCATGGCGTCTATGAAACTCCTGGCGGTACAATTTTGCTTTACGCGCATCGCGAACTTGAGTCACTTGTCATTGACCGCGAAACAATGCACTTCAAGGAAATGGTAGCGGTGAAATATGCCGAGGTCACATACAACGGATTGTGGTTCACGCCTCTTCGCGAAGCAATTGACGCCTTTGTTAATTCCACCCAGGGCCCTGTCACGGGGCTCGTGCGCCTCAAACTTTACAAAGGCAACATCATCACCGCGGGCCGCAAGTCGCCGTTTAGTTTGTATCGCGAAGATTTTGCAACTTTTGGCGAAGAGGATGTCTATGACCAAAGTCACGCCGAGGGTTTCATTCGCCTATTTGGCCTCAGCCTGAAAGTCCGCGCGATGAACGGACTGCCCGTTTCTGGTCTCGATATGCCCAAACCTGATTATTCGAAATTCAAACGAGATTAGGTAAACACGTACACAAGGAGTTCAGATGACCCTCTGGGGCGGACGCTTTTCAACAAAATTAAACGATCAAGCCTGGGATCTCAATTCATCCCTGCCCGTCGATCAGCGCATGGCAATTCAAGATGTGGATGGTTCGCTTGCGTGGGCGGGTGCTTTGCACAAGGCAAATATTCTTTCGGATGAAGAATACACTTCGATCTCGCTTGGGCTTGATACTGCCAAAGCAGAATTCGATTCGGGCGAGTTTCTTTTCGTTCCCTCCGATGAAGATATTCACACCGCCGTAGAGCGCCGCCTCACGGAACTGATTGGCGTGACTGCAGGAAAACTCCACACAGGACGCAGCCGAAACGATCAAGTCGCCACCGATTTCAGGTTGTGGATGTTGCAAGCCATCCCTCATCTGCTTTCTGCATTCAGTCTTCTGCAAACTACGCTCGTGGAACAAGCCGAACTTGCAGGCGAGACTCTCATGCCTGGTTACACTCATCTGCAACGCGCCCAACCGATCCTGCTTTCACATTGGTGGCTGAGTCATTATCATCCACTTCAACGTGACCGCGAACGATTTACCGATTTAATTAAACGTGTTTCGATATTGCCTCTTGGAAGCGGGGCACTTGCAGGTACGCCTGTCCCTGTGGACCGCGCCGCGCTGGCTGAGTCACTTGGATTTGCAGTCGCTTCGCCCAATAGCCTCGACTCTGTTTCAGATAGAGATTTCGCCGCTGAGTTCTTATTCTGCGCCACAATGACAGGCATTCATCTGAGTAAACTTTCGGAGCAAATTGTTTTGTACACCAGCACTGAATTCGGTTTCTTCGAACTTTCTGATGCATTCTCAACGGGTTCGAGTCTAATGCCGCAGAAAAAAAATCCAGATGTATTTGAACTCACACGCGGCAAGGCTGGCACGTTGATCGGTTTGTTGACAGGGCTGCTCGCAACACTCAAAGGTTTACCCTCCACCTATGATAAAGATTTACAGGAAGATAAAGCGCCTGTTTTTATGGCAACCGATACATTGCTTGCAGTCCTTCCAGTTATCGCTGGTGCGCTGCGGACGATCACTACGAAACCTGAACGAATGCGAAACGCGATCGACTCGTTCATGATGGCGACCGATCTGGCGGATTATCTCGTCAGCAAGGGAATCCCGTTTCGAGAGACTCATGTCATTGCTGGAAAAGCTGTCCGCGTGGCTGTGGAGCAGCATGTTCAGTTGGAGGAACTGTCACTCGAAGCGTATCAGGCGCTCAGTCCGGCATTTGAAGCGGATGTGTATCAGGTTTTCGACCCGCTGAAATCCATCGAAAAAAGAAATGCGATTGGCGGCACGAGTCTCCAATCTGTAAAAAATCAAATACAACAAATCAAAGGAGATTAAAAAATGTCTGCTATAACCTGCCCTGAATGTGAAGCCCAAGTTGGATTGGATGATGGGACCGAAGTTGGTGAGATTATTGTCTGCTCAGATTGCGGTGTTGATCTCGAAATAATTGCGCTTGAGCCTGCCGCTGTGCAACTGGCGCCCATGGAACAGGAAGATTGGGGAGAATAGCAGAAAGTAGAAGGCGGAATGCAGAAAAGAATCTGTCTTCTACTTTCTGCTTTCTCTTGGATGGTCATTATGCAAAAGAGATTGAAGATTGGCGTTTTATATTCACGTGTGCGTGTGGAAGAAAAATGGATTTTCGCGGCGATGGAAAAACGCGGCATTGATTATGAAAGACTCGATGACCGCGTGATTTCATTTGACCTGGAAAATCCTGAACCGTGGCGCGCGTTTGACGCGGTGCTGGAACGCAGCATCAGCTACACAAGCGGATTATATGCCCTGCGATTGTTGAACGCGTTCGGTGTGCTGACAGTCAACACTGCGCTGGTGGCTGAAATTTGCGGTGACAAATTGACCACCTCCGCGATGCTGGCGAAGGCGGGCGTGGCGCAGCCTCGCAATGTGGTGGCATTCACGCCTGAGGCCGCGTTGGAAGCGATCGAAGCGTTTGGCTATCCGGTTGTATTGAAACCTGTTGTTGGTTCGTGGGGGCGGCTTCTGGCAAAGATCAATGACCGTGACGCGGCGGAAGCGGTGCTTGAACACAAGGCCACGCTCGGTTCGGTACAACATTCAGTTTTTTATATTCAGGAATTTATCGAGAAACCAGGCCGCGACATCCGCGCTATCGTGATCGGTGACCGCGTGGTGACGGCCATGTATCGTAAATCTGAGCATTGGATTACGAACACAGCGCGCGGTGGCGAAGGCGAGTTGTGTCCCATCACGCCTGATATCGAAGAGTTATGCTTGAAAGCGACTGCGGCTGTTGGCGGCGGCGTTTTAGCCGTGGACCTGGTTGAACATCCTCAAAAGGGATTGGTTGTCAATGAGATCAATCACACGATGGAATTTCATACAATGCAGCCTGTCAGCGGAATCGATATCGCAGGTGAGATCGTGGAATACGTAATAGCAAATACAAGCATGAGGGGTGAATGATGAACGCTTCGCGTGAATTAAAATTAACAGTTTCCATTATCGGCGGTTCGGGATATGGCGGCGGGGAACTGTTGCGCTTACTGTTGGGTCATCCCAATCTGGAAGTGAAGCAAGTCACGTCACGCTCGCATTTGGGTGAGTATGCCTATCAAGTCCACCCGAATCTACGAAAGCGGACTCAACTCAAGTTCAGCGATCCTGCCGCCCTGGAGCCTGTGGATGTTTTGTTCCTCGCCCAGCCGCATGGACAGGCTCAGCATAACATCGAGCAATATGTAAAATTGGGAACGAAGATCATTGATCTCGCTGCAGATTTCCGCCTGCGAGATGCGGCGTTATATGAAAAATGGTACGGCGAAAAACATTCCGCGCCTGAGTGGCTGAACAAGTTTGTATATGGGCTTCCAGAACTTCATCGCGACGAGATTTCCAAGGCTAGTTATATCAGCGGTGTCGGATGCAATGCCACGGCGGGCAACCTCGCGCTGCTGCCATTGGTCAAAGCGGATTTGATCGATTTATCGGCGCCTGTGATTATTGAAATAAAAGTTGGTTCATCAGAGGGTGGCGCTGAAGTAAATTCTGGTTCGCACCACGCGGAACGTGCAAATGTGATTCGAACATTCTCCGCGTTTGGGCATCGTCACACCGCGGAAGTGATTCAGGAAATGGGAGTGCAAGACGTTTCATTAACGATGACCGCCGTGGATTTAGTCCGCGGGGTATTGGCGACGGCTCATGCGAAAGTGAAAACGGGTGTTGTCACTAAAGACTTGTGGAAAGCCTATCGCGCAGTGGCGAATGAAAATCCGTTCGTGCGTGTGGTCAAGGAACAGCGTGGAATTTACCGTGTGCCCGAGCCGAAAATTTTGGCTGGCTCAAATTACGCCGACCTCGGTTTTGAATTGGACGAGAGCAACGGTCATGTCGTTTCTATGTGCGCGATCGATAACTTGATGAAGGGTGCGGCTGGTACAGCGCTGCAGTGCATGAATTTGATGATGGGCTGGGATGAGACTCTTGGGTTGGAGTTCGCGGGCTTACATCCAATTTAAGGATGAATTATGAAGGATGAAATTATTGTTGTAAAGCTTGGCGGAACGGAAGGTGTGGATTTCTCCGCGATCTGCGCCGATGCCGCCGAATTATTGAAGCAAGGCAGATGTCTTGTTTTTGTGCATGGCGGATCTGCCGAGGCGAATGCGCTCGGAGAAGCCCTGGGTGCGCCGCCGAAGATGATCACTTCGCCTTCGGGATACACGTCACGTTACACCGATCGAAAGACGCTAGAAATATTTTTGATGGCGGTCAATGGTAAGATCAATTCGCTGCTGACGGAGCAATTGCAAATGTTGGGAATCAACGCGTTTGGGTTGTGCGGACTCGATGGAAAACTTTTGCAAGCCACACGAAAAGAATCTATTCAGAGTGTGGAGCATGGCAAGCGCAAAATTATCCGTGACGATTACACGGGCAAGATCGATAAAGTAAACAGTGAGCTGCTTTCGATGTTGTTGAACGCGGGTTATTTGCCAGTCATCGCGCCTGTGGCTGTCAGCGAAAAAGGTGAGGCTCTCAACGTGGATGCAGACCGCGCGGCGGCGATGGTGGCGTCCGCACTCAAGGCGGATACTCTGCTATTGCTGACGGCGGTACCAGGGCTGATGAAAAATTTCCCAGACGAGTCGACGCTCATTCGGCAGCTGCCGCAGAGTCAACTTGCGGCGGCGAGTGAAGTGGCGCAGGGTCGCATGAAAAAGAAAGTGCTTGGTGCGCAGGAAGCGCTTCAGGGCGGTGTCACTCGCGTCATCATCGCGGACGGACGAATTCAAAATCCAATCTCAAATGCTTTGGCAGGAAACGGAACGGTGATCCAATGAACAAACAAGAAATTATTGATATCGAAACAAAGCACACTTCTGGCGTGTATGCCAAGCAAATGCTGACTATCGTGCGTGGACAAGGCGCGTCGTTGTTTGACGTGGATGGAGTCGAATATTTGGATTGTTCGTCCGGACATGGCGTTGCCAATCTCGGTCACGCTCACCCGAAAATTGCGGAGGCGATCTATAAGCAGGCGAATACGCTGATAACTTTGTTCGAGACCTTTCCGAATGACAAACGTGCAGAGTTAATGAAGAAGATCACTTCGCTGGTGGATGGCTTGGATAAAGTTTTCCTTTGCAACTCAGGGACAGAATCTGTTGAAGCTGCGTTCAAATTTGCGCGAATTTCAACGGGACGAAAAAATATCGTCGCGGCCATGCGGGCTTTTCATGGCAGAACATATGGCTCACTCTCTGCGACATACAATAAAAAATATCGGGAAGGCTTTGAACCGCTGGTGCCTGGGTTTAGTCATGTGGCGTACAACAATGTTGAAGCATTAGACAAAGCTGTGAATGAAGAAACCGCCGCCGTGATTTTAGAAGTTATGCAAGGCGAAGGCGGCGTGTATCCCGCAACAGCGGAATACATTCAGGCCGCGCGGCGGATATGCGATGAACGCGGCACATTATTGATCGTGGACGAGATCCAAACAGGATTTGGCCGCACAGGCAGGATGTTCGCGATTCAACATTTCGGCGTCAGGCCTGATCTGTTGGTTTGTGCCAAGTCGCTTGCTGGAGGCGTGCCGATGGGCGCGGTCTTGATTGGTCACAGTGTGAAAAATCTAACCCCAGGTGTACACGGCTCGACCTTTGGCGGGAATCCGCTTTCGTGTGCTGCGGCAGTCGCGGCGATGGGTGTGATGGACGACGAAGACCTGCCAGGTCAAGCCGCGGCCAAAGGCAAATACTTGATGGATAAGTTGAAGAAGATCGAATCTCCCAACATCCGTGAAGTGCGCGGAATGGGATTGATGATCGGTATTGAAATGAAACAGAAAGTTGCGCCATATATTAAGATTCTGCAGGAGAAAAGGATCATCGCTTTGAATGCGGGTATGACGGTGATTCGTCTGTTGCCTCCGCTGGTGATCACCTATGAACAGCTCGATCATCTGATGGATGTGCTGACAGAAGTGCTAACTCAGACAGCGGACGATGAACAGTAGACGATGGTCTACCGTCCACTGCCTATCGTCAAGGATTTAGGATGAGTGATACTTTAATTGGTTTAGTTTCACAATACAGCCCATCAGGACAGGAACGAGGCGCCGTGGACTGGCTTGTCCTACGCATGAAGTCGCTGGGATATGACGATGCGTTTATTGATGAAGCGGGCAATGCGGTTGGTGTAATGGGAAAAGGGCCCAGGCAAGTGATACTGCTCGGTCACATTGATACAGTACCAGGGGAAATTTTTGTTACCCTTATCCCACCTTCTTTCCCAGCAGGAGACGGGACAGTACTCTATGGCCGCGGCTCTGTGGATGCAAAAGGTCCGTTGGCATGTTTTGCCGACGCGGTGGCGCAAGTCGGCGCGAAGGATGGCTGGCAATTCGTGGTCATTGGCGCGGTGGAAGAGGAGCGTAATTCGGAAGGCGCGCGTTTTGTCGCCGAAAATTACAAACCAGATTTTGCGATCATTGGTGAGCCGAATCAATGGGACAGAATTGCGCTTGGATATAAAGGCAGCGCCTGGGCAAATGTGACAGTCAAGCGCGGTCAGGTCCACTCGGCGAGCGGGGAAGTCACAGCGGCGGAAGTGGCAGTTGAAATTTGGTTAAAAATAAAAATGTATGTTGATTCACTTAACACTGATAAGCAAAAGATGTTCGATAAATTATTGCCGACCCTGCGTGAAATAGAATCAAGTTCGGATGATTTTCAACAGCGGGCACAAATGAAAATTGGAGTGCGCCTGCCCGTGGAAATTTCGCCAGAAGAATGGTATGGAAAATTAAATGAAATTGCAGATGGAGAAATTGTCGAACCTGTGGGATTCGCCATTTCTGCCTGGGGATGCGAGAAAAATACTCCGCTGGTGCGTGCTTTCTTAAGCGGAATCAGGTCACAGGGCGGCGAGCCGCGCTTCGTCTACAAAACAGGAACAGCCGATCTGAACATCGTCGCGCCTGTCTGGAAATGCCCTGCAGTGGTATATGGGCCGGGTGATTCCGCGTTTGATCATACACCGAATGAGCATATCAATTTGGATGAGTACGCAAAGGCGGTTGATGTTTTGAGCGCGGCATTGCTAAAATTAACAACATAGCCCACACTTCAAGAGTGCCTTACCTGTGGAATCTCATTCACATCATACGGTGTGACTTGATAGACATAGTAATTTAGCCAGTTTGCATATAACAGATTCGCATGCCCGCGCCAGAGAACTTGCGGATCCTGCGCAGGGTCGTCTTTGGGATAATAATTTTGTGGGATGTGGATCGGCAAGCCCTTGTTCACATCACGGTCATATTCAAACTTCAATGTGAGCGGATCATATTCTGAATGACCTGTGATGAAAATATGACGCCCATCTTTGGTGCCGACAATATACACGCCCGCTTCATCTGATTCGGCGAGGATGTTCAACTCGTCAACTTTCTCAATGTCTGCGCGGCGGATCTCGGTGTGACGGGAATGCGGGGCCAGGAAAATATCGTCAAATCCGCGCAGCAGGGGAGCGGCGCCAACAGCGGAAGAAAGAATGCGGTGCTTGTAGACGCCAAACATCTTATGGGGTAGATCATATTTTGGAATGCCATATTTGTGATAAAGCGCGGCTTGCGCTCCCCAGCAAATATGGAAATTAGATTCCACATTGGTCTCGGCCCAATCCATGATCTCGGTCAATTCTTTCCAATAATCAACTTCTTCAAAAGGCATTTGTTCGATGGGCGCGCCTGTGATGATGAGACCGTCGAATTTTTTATCTTTTATTTCATCAAAGGTGACGTAGTGATTAAGCAAATGTTCGGCGTCTGTGTTCTTTGATTCATGCGTGGCAGTATGCAGCAGTGTAATCTCAACCTGCAGCGCAGAGTTGGAAAGTAATCGCAGGATTTGGGTTTCAGTTGCGACCTTGGTCGGCATCAGATTCAATATCGCCACTTGCAGCGGACGAATATCCTGGTGTTGTGCGCGGTCTTCATCCATGATGAAAACATTTTCGTTTTCCAAAATGGCGCGCGCGGGAAGGGTGGATGGAATTTTTACTGGCATAGGAGAAAGTAATATTGATGAAGGATGAATTGTGAAGGCGGAAGAATGAAAGATGGTTTTTATTTATCCTTCCGCCTTCATCCTTATGAATTTAGCGCTTGATCCAGATCCCACTTGATGTCTTCGAAATCTTCGAGACCAATGCTCAAGCGGATAAAATCGGGACTGACACCAGCTGCGATCAGATCTTCAGAATTTAGCTGGCTGTGTGTGGTAGTGGCGGGATGAATGGCCAAACTGCGCGCATCGCCCACGTTGGCAAGGTGACTAAAGAGTTGCAGGCTTTCGATGAATTTTTTGCCTGCTTCCACATCGCCTTTGATTCCGAAGCCGAGAATCGCGCCTGCGCCTTTGGGTAAATATTTCCTGGCACGCTCATAATCGGGATGACTCTTGAGTCCTGGATATTTGACCCAGCTGACTTTGGGATGGTTCTCAAGATATTCCGCAACAGCTTGAGCATTTTGGACATGACGATCCATGCGCAGGTTGAGGGTTTCAAGCCCGAGCAGTGTCTGCCACGAATTGAACGGTGACTGGCACGCGCCGATATCACGCAGCACTTGTACACGCGCCTTGATCGCAAACGGCGGAAGTCCCGCGGCGGCAATGGAGGAATAAACCAATCCATGATATGAGGGATCAGGCGTGTTGAAATTCTCGAACTTGCCATTGCTCCAATCATAATTGCCGCCATCCACGATGATGCCGCCGATGGAAGTTCCATTGCCTGTGATGAACTTGGTGGTCGAATGGGTGATGACATGCGCGCCCCATTCAAATGGGCGGAAGAGATAAGGCGTGGCGAAGGTGTTGTCAATCAACAAAATAAGTTTATGTTTCTTCGCGATCTCCGCAACTTCCTCGAACGGAAATACGGAAATGTCGGGGTTGCCCAAGGTCTCGCCGTAGATAATTTTTGTGTTAGGTTGGATCGCCGCCTCAAAATTCTTCGGGTCGCTTGGGTCAACGAAGGTCACATTAATGCCGAGTCTGGGAAGCGTGTACTTGAATTGATTGTACGTGCCGCCATATAATCGTGATGATGAAACAATATGGTCGCCTGCGCTGCATAAGGTAAAGATCGCCTGTGCCTGCGCCGCATGACCCGAACTTGCCGCCAGCGCGGCCACACCGCCTTCGAGCGAAGCAATGCGCTGTTCGAGCACATCGGTGGTCGGGTTCATCAAGCGTGTGTAAATATTTCCAAGTTCTTTGAGCGCGAACAAATTGGCGGCGTGTTCTGTGCTCTTAAATTGATAGCTCGTTGTTTGATACAACGGTACCGCGCGGCTGCCCGTAGTGGGGTCTGGGGAATAGCCCGCATGTAGCTCACGGGTGGCGAAACCTAATTTGCGATCCTTGATTGTGGACATGAATTTTCTCCTCTTGAATAATATTTACCCGCCCTTCAGAAGAGATAAAAAAAACCTCTTCTGAAAGTACAAGAAGAGGTATGCGTCTATACCGTCCTCTCATCTTCCAGATATGAATGACTAACGTCATTCTTATTTGTCGGATTTGGCACCATAACTCATGAAATGGTCTGGTTGCCGAGACTTCAAAGGGCCGATCCCTCAGTCTCTCTGGATAAGAGCGAATATTTAATTTTGTCGTTTATATCACAGCGGTTGAAGTTGCGTCAAGGGCTATAACAAATTTTCGTTGACTAATAATTCGGCATTGTAAATGGATCCGCCCGCCGCGCCACGAATCGTGTTGTGTGAAAGCACAACAAATTTAAGATCTAAAAGTGGATCCCGCCTTAAGCGGCCGACAACGGTCGTCATGCCTTTTCCTGTTAATCGGTCGAGTCTTGGCTGGGGACGATCCGCTTCTTCTCTGACGCTGATCGCTGGCCGCGGACTCGATGGCAGGTCTCGCGCTGATGCAGGAGCTTGATAGCTCCTCATGACTTGAATCGCATCTTCGGGTGAAACACGCTGCGCAAATTCCACGCTGACGCAGACAGTATGGCCATCGATCACAGCCACACGATTCGTATGCGCGCTGAATCGTATATCTGACAGTTGAATTTTTGAATCAGCCATTTTACCCAGCATTTTGCGCGGTTCCCATTCCACTTTTTCTTCTTCGCCGCCGATGTTTGGAATGACGTTGTCAATGATATCGAGAGATGAAACGCCAGGATATCCCGCGCCGGAAAGTGCTTGCAGCGAAACCGCAAAAACTTTTTTTACACCGAATGAATCATCAAGCGCCTTGAGTGCAACGGTCAGTCCAGTGCTCGTGCAATTTGGATTCGTGAGAATGCATCCACTCCAGTCGCGCTGCTGGCGTTGAATCTTCACGAGTTGAATATGCTCCGCGTTGACTTCGGGCAGCAGAAGTGGCACATCTTCTTCGCGGCGATAGGAGGAAGCGTTCGAACAAACTGCCGCGCCCGCTTTCGCAAATTGAGGTTCAAGGTCTTTTGCAATTTCGTTATGCAAAGCAGAGAAAACAATTTTAGCTTGAACTGAATCAGGTGACGCAGAAACGACAACCATATCACGCGCATACTCGGGCATGGGTTCATTGAGAACCCAGCGGCACGCGTCTGAAAATTTTTGTCCAACCGAACGATCAGATGCAGCCAGCGCAACCACCGTAAACCACGGATGGTTATCGAGCAAAGAGATAAATCGCTGACCGACAGAACCTGTCGCGCCGAGTACTGCTACGGGGATGGGTTTCATAAAAGCTCCTCTGAAAATTATTTATTTGACGATCAATTCATGTAATGACCGCACGGCTAATTCCGTGTCCACTGCGGCGACGACCATACTAATGGATACTTCCGATGAACCTTGAGCAATCGCTAAAACATTAGCTTTGTTATTTCCTAGCTGAGTAAATACCTGCCCCGCCACGCCAGGCGTATGGCGCATTCCCACGCCAACGACGGTGATGATAGAAACGTCCTCGGTCATCCAAACGCGGTCAATGTCTTCATCTTCAATCTCGCTGGCAAAGACAGCCTGAAGCGCGTTGATCACAGATATGGCGGATTCAGATGGCACTGCAAAACAAATGGATTGCTCCGATGATGCTTGTGTAATTAATGGCACGCTGGTTTTCGTGGACGCCACTGCACCAAAAGCGCGCGCCGCCACGCCAGGCACGCCCAGCATACCACGTCCTTCGATGGTCACCAATCGTTGGTTGCGGATGGCGGTCACGGCTTTGACAACTTGACCATTTCGCGCCTGTGAATCCGACGGCACATTTGCGATCAGCCGTGTGCCAGGATGGGACGGGTTGAAAGTGTTGCAGATGCGAAGCCCAATTCCTGCATCTACAACAGGGCGGATCGTTTTTGGATGCAACACATTCGCGCCGTAATAGGCTAATTCCGCAACTTCGCTATATGTGATTTCAGATAATGTGCGCGCTCCTTTCACAATGCGTGGATCGGTGGTCATGATGCCGTCCACGTCTGTCCAGATCCAGACATCGTCAGCAGGCAGGACTGCGCCAATGATCGCCGCTGAGTAATCACTACCGCCGCGCCCGAGGGTTGTGATCACTCCTTCGGGGGTTGCGCCAATAAATCCGGTCGTCACAGGAATGATATTATTTTCAAGAAGCGGATTTAATAATTTTCTTGTCTTTTCAGTCGTGACTTTGAAGTCGGGGTGTGCGTGCTGGAAGTGTGCGTTGGTAACTATGAACCCAGTTGATTCGATTGCTTTCGCGTTAACGCCCGCGCTTTCTAAGATTGCGCCAAGTAAGCGGATGCACATCCGCTCTCCGATGGAGGCCACTGTATCCAGCACTCGCGGACTGGCTTCACCGAGAACTGCGATCGCTTTGCAAAGATCAATGAGTGAGAAGATCAGTGAATTGATTTCGGATTTTGTTGCTTCACGCAATTCCTCATCCATGATGAGTGCGTCTGCGGCGGCGAAATGTTTTTCCCTGAGCGAGGATTCTGCTTTCGGAAGCGAATCAACTTTCCCTTGTGAAGCGAGTGCGGCAGAGTCCAATAATAAATTGGTGACTCCCGACATCGCGGAAGTGATCACCACTACGCGTGCATATTCTATGCGCGCATCCTTCACGATCTGCGTTACTTTCATCAGCGCATCCACTGAGCCGACAGAGGTTCCTCCAAATTTCATTACGAGCGTTTGTTTTTCTGGCATCTTCTTCTCCTTTGATGTGACTACTCCCCACGCCTAAAGGCGGGGGCTTCCAGGGCAAAGCCCAGGCTCTCTAGTCCGAGAGCTTCAATGTTTAGCGAAGCGTTCAAATCACGATCAAGAACCAAACCGCACGAAGGACAATCATGGACACGAACTGACAAATCTTTTTGAACAACCCAACCACAGCCAGAGCAACGTTGCGAAGTACCGCGCGGATCAACCAATACGACTGCACGACCAGCCCATTCTGCC
>CAIWRB010000364.1 GCA_903914955.1 uncultured Chloroflexota bacterium
TAATAAACCAGGCGGCCATTCTCAACACGACGGTTGCCATCTCGATTCGATTTACGGTTTCCCATATTTCACATCTAATTCCTATATAAAAAATTTATCTAACAGCCTTTACAAAATATCCCGTTGTAAACTTATTCCAGACTAAATTTTTTTTTCCTGCAGTTGAAAGATCGAACCAGCATAACCAACGCGCAATCCAGATTAAAGACCAGCGAATACTTCTACGCAAAATAGAATCTTTTGGAATGCCTTCGATGCCAATTTCGATCAACATACCCAATACACCCGGAAAGCTACCCATTTGAAATATTTCGACCTCTGAAAAATCGCCAAATAAGTTAAGCAAGCCATCCTCGGTGAAACGCTGAAAATCGAATGGATCCGCATGAATCGGATATATGAAAGGGATAGATACAAAGGCTGTTCCACCCTTAATCAGTAATCGGTATATTTCATTCACGCATGATTTCGGATTGGGAATATGTTCCAATACTTCGGTGCATATTATGCAGTCCACACTCTCGCTAATCAGGGGGGTCTGATTCACATCAGCGAAAACATTTGGGGTGGTATTCGGGTCTAAATTAATATACCACCATACGCGAGCCTTGTCCTCCGGCGGCCGAAACGATCCCCGTTTCTTTTCCCGTTTGCCTCCCAAGTCAATCACGAAACCACGCATTTCAGCCGAAAACGCTTCAAGGCAGGCATCAAGCCACAAACGGCGGTAACTAATATAATTTTTTTTCCAAATAGAGTATTTTTCAGGAGCGTAATTTCTCATTCGTTTTTCCGCTCACGGATCAACTTGGCGGGCACTCCGCCAACTATTGAATAAGCAGGCACATCCTTGGTAACCACGGCTCCTGCTGCAAGAATTGCACCGTCACCAATAGTTACGCCATCTAAAATACGGCAGCCTGCTCCAATCCATATATCATTCCCAATCAAAATGCCTTTGGCTTCATAGCCTTGTTTGATTATGGATATATCCGTCCGCTCAAATTTGTGCATCGATGCAACTATAATCGTGTTTGTCGCGATACGAACATCATTTCCAATTGTCACTCCGCCTGTACCATAGATCAGGCAATACGGATTGATCGAACAGTTATCTCCAATACGAACTTCTCCACCCCAACTATAAATCTGCGAACCATATTCAATTTTTACGCCTGTGCCGATACAAATGAATTCCTTATTATTTTCCATACGTGTAGCATCCAAAATAACGTTGTTCTGCACAATGGTTCGTTCACCAATTTTAACATTTCCCAGAACGATGGCATTCCAGTCGATTACAGCCGTGGATGGGGAATGTACAACTGCGCGAAACCAGTTCATCCGGAAGCCGGCCTGCTGACGTATAGCATTAATCACTCGACTAATATTCTGCATATCCCGTTTCATTCCCTGTTTAAAAGATCATCAGGTTCAATCCTAACTCTATCTATAGATCCTTCCTGTTCAGGGTGGATCAAGAGTCGCGCCGAGCCGGGTCCGTATTTCACATCCGTGGGATAAATCTTGCCTGCCCACTTCTCAGGCTGGCATGAAGCAACATGGAAAATATAGATATTACCAAAGGGGTCATCATTCCAATTGACATAAAGGGTTTGAAAACCATGCTTCTTAAAGCTTAACGCAAGTGCGTACGGGGAAACCCGCCAATAATCATGGTATTGATCTAGCACGTGATGAAACTCCTGCAGGAAAGGCACGACTGTTATGACAATATCATTGGACAATTTGCAGAGATTTTCGATTGCCTGATGGACATCAAAAACATGTTCCAACACAGTGTGTGACAAAACCGTCTCATATCTTTTTACAAGCGACGAATCATTTAAAATCGGTTTTGACAAATCCAGTTCAATCTCAATATAAGCATCCGAGCCTTGAAATTCTAAAATGTAATTCGACAAGGTATAGGATTGTGCGTTCCTGAAATAATCCCGGTACGATCCGCCCTCTTTATCATTATCCCTGCCTCCTGAAACGTTAATCACATTTCCCAAAAACATGGGGGCGAATTTCACGGCTTCATCATTCGACCACAACCTTGGATTTGTCTGGCGAATATTGAATCGGCGCCAGACACGATAGAAAAAACGAAACAGTTTTATCAAGATTTGATTTATTATTTTCATGTTCATAACCTCGAAAAGGAAAATTCAACGCCTAAATGGGATAAAACGATAGATCCCGCTAGCGGACAAACGGTCCAGCAAAATAGATTTTGCCGGTTGAGACAACCCAACGAACCACATGATTACAAAAGATACAATCCCAATGCCAGTCGCCAAAAAAATAAAGCCAAACCATGTATTGGCATGCACATAGGGAGTGACGATCACACTCGCCACCAACAACCCTAATCCAACAAAAAAGGGCCGCACAATACCGAGCAAATAGTCGGAAATCCGTATATGAATTCTTTGAGTCAGTAATCTCCAAGTTAAAGCTATTACAAAAGATTGTCCACATATCAAACCAAGCACCATTCCCGGCAAACCAAGAAAAAACATGGCTAGCGCCCCCGTAATAATACTCACCAACCCCCCGATGAGAAATACTTTCGCTTGCTCTCGAAATAACATCATGGCTCCAACAATCGCGCTATCAATCCGTAGGAGAACGGTCAGAAAAAACACTACAATAAGCAAAATATTTAAGGAATCGCCGCCGAAGAAACCACCTCCAACCCACAGGTCCAGAAAAGCCCGATTAAGGCTTATGACGCCCGCACCAATTATCGTCACAGCCACGATCGTAACAAGATGCATTTCCCTTCGAAGCTGGTCAACCCGTCCCCATTCCCCTTTTCCACATAGACCAGCAAGTCCTGCATTAGCAGAACTGAACAGCATGGTTAAGGGGTCGGTCAACAATCTTAATACAGCGCCGGTTGTCAGGTAGATCGCCGCCTGAGATGGGTTCAGAAAATAGCCGATCAGCAATATGTCTGTATCGTTTAACAATAAACCAGACAGGGAAGAGAAGGACAGCCATAAGCTTGTTTTGGTAAATTCTTTAAATTCCCCCCTTTGGGGTTTTTGAAATGCCATCCATGGCAGAGCCTTTTTTGCCACACGAAACCGAAAAATGCTTGAAACAAGGATCCCAACAAAAGACATAAGCGCCAGGCCTGGAACTCCCCAGCCCAGCCAGATCGCAAGCGCGTTTAAAATCCCGCCCAACAGAACTGTTATGGCATTAATCCCCATGCCTTTGTATTCGAGGTTTTGTCCGCGTAGCACATTCGACGGGATGGATAACAGGCGGTCGAA
>CAIWRB010000365.1 GCA_903914955.1 uncultured Chloroflexota bacterium
TATTTCGTTTATCTTTTCAATGTTATATTTCATCTTGAGCCTCGGGTAGGTCGGTTTTGTTGATAGCTTAACTATCCTACCAGAGGCTCCCTTTCCCTGACAGCCTTTGCGTGCACACATCCTTGGCGGACTGCATCACAGTTATTCACGTACGATATATCTGAACTGACCTACATCTTTGCAGGTCAAGAAGTAAACGAACAAGGGTGAATAATATTTATCGATGATCAGGTTATGAAATCGAAATGTGTTTTGTTGCGTGTGATCGGCGTGTTTGCCAAAATATACCTTCCAGATGATCCCCGTGTGGTTTTTTAAATATAAGCCGAGCTCACCTTGGGAGAAAAGGATAATCCCCTGGTTGGAATTTCTGCGTAAAACCCCAAAAAATCAGACGGATGAATCAAGTAGCCAGCACAGGGCATCGGCCAGCGAAAAACCTGTCTAAAACCCAAAAAAACCTGACGGATGAGTCAAGCCGAGCGTCGAAAACTCTTTTCTTGAAGATGAGGATTGAACGAGCATTCCCAGACTCAATAGGGTTTGAATCTCCCCGATAAGGGAATTGCCTTGACCTGAATCACTGACCCAATTCGACCCTGCTTTTTGAATGGCAGAACGCAGGCCGGTTTTGCCATCCAGATGCTCAATGACTTCCGCAGTAAATGGTTGAATGTCGGCTTGAAAGAACAATCCCTTGGTAGTGACAACTTGTATATTCCCCGCAGCCGACTCTTTTTCAAATTTCATGTCAAGCGGGATAAGGTTCTCTTCGAGAAGATCATCTCTATTTAACAACGCAGCCATATAATCCTGCGCTTCAAATATCCGCATGAGTTGTTCTCCAGCGGGGCTATCCAAACTTTTGGTCACGCTGGCCGCGTTGACCCAGTTATGGGCGGAAGCACGCCGTCTAAGAGTCACAGCTCCCAGCGCGATCCGTTCGATCCCCTGATCACGATACCACTTCAACCAGGCTTTTTTTATTTTGGCAGATTTCTGTTGATCTTTTTTGAGGCGATTATCCAGCCACATATCTGCGTAGTCTTGCGGTTCCTTTGATCCGTTGTGGATCAACCACGCATCCACCTCCTGCCCTTCAATAGTTGTTTTCAAAGGCTGCAACCAGGATTCATCCTTTCCATGAATCCAATTGGCCAGAAGATGGGCATATCCGCCTTCAGCCAGATATGCCGGGACTTCTTGGATCAAGCGCCGTAATCCAGCATCCCGCGGCTGGACGCTGTCGCGATAGACCAGTTTATTTTGCGGTGCGATCACGTAGGGCAGGTTGGCAAGGACCAAGTCAAAGGTGTGGCCTTGAACCGGATCAAAGAAACTGCCTTCAATGATCTCAATATTGGAGACCCCATTAAAATCGGCATTCAAGCGGGTCAGAGCCAGCGCGCGCGGGTTGACATCAGTGGCAGTCACCCGTGTGCAATGCTGCGCTGCAAGCAAGGCTTGCACACCACATCCGCAGCCGAGGTCTAGCGCGGAGTTGACCGATTTGCGGATGGTCAGCCCCGCCAGATAATGTCCGGCAGGACCAATCGGCAATACAAAATCATGAGCGTGATCGTTATGTAAAAAATCTGAAAAGAAGATCAATCCGCGGTAGCTCTGCGCTTGCAACAAGCTACACACCCGACGATCTTCCCTTTGAAGCAGGCCTGCATGGATCAACTCTGCCAGATCCAAAGGCGATAGCGCATTCGCAGCCTCGTCAACTGCGACAGTTTCAGCGCGGACGAATAAGCGCTTCAATGTGATGAGCTGTGCTGAGTCTTCATTTGAGGACGCGGAGAAACCGCTGGTTCGGAAAACCCCGCGCAAGGCGGCGGCATTCCCCGCAGAAAGTTGCGGCACGGGAAAAACGGACAACTGCTTTTCAGCGGTTGTCCGTTGATTGAAAGTCATTGCCATCAGTTTCGAAAACATATTCCCTAGTGCGGCATTCATCTCAAAAGTGGAAATCCCAACGCAGGAGTGCAACCTGTAACCAGATCTTCTAACTTGCAAATTTCCGCTGTCTGGTTTATTGATGGCCTATCCATTCCCCCCCTTTAAATCCATTGCTGTCCAATCCATTGGCATCTAATCCATTGGCGTCGAATCCGTTACTGTTGAAGCCATTCTGGTCAAATCCATTGGCGTTGAATCCGTTACTGTTGAAGCCATTATGGTCGAATCCATTGGCGTTGAATCCGTTACTGTTGAAGCCATTATGGTCGAATCCATTGGCGTCGAATCCGTTACTATTAAAGCCATTATGGTCGAATCCATTGGCGTTGAATCCGTTACTGTTGAAGCCATTTGCGTCAAAACTGTTAATTATATCTTGAGGATCAAAATGGATATCGTGTATGGTCATGGTGGCGCTCTCAATGCCGCCGCCGAGATTAACACCATCGCTGGGTGTTTTAAATTTAAAGAACTGGTTAGACCCATCACCCTTTATAAACTGGCTAGACCCATCTGTTTTGTGGAACTGATCGGAGCCGCCGTCGCCGGGCGGCCGGGTCAACTTTACGAACTGGTCGGATGGTGAAGATGGCAAATCCCTTTTACCGAAGAATCGCCTAAGTCCCAGCCCGCCGATAATAATAATGGCAATAAAGAGAACGCCTATGATGCCATTCTTCACTGCAGGCAACAACGAAACTGGCGGAATAACATTCTGCCCCGCCGTGCCGGAACCTCCGGGAGAACCGGGCGCCGCTCCAACGGGAGTTGGGGTGGAGGTCCAGAGATCAATCATTACAGTAAAACTGCAAGAGGCTGTATTCCCGCAGCTATCGATTACAGAGCAAGTCACAGTGGTATTTCCCTCCGTGAAGTTTGAACCACTCGGCGGGGCGCATACTTCATTGGCCGATGATCCCTGGCAGCCCCCGGTCGCAATTGGGGTTGTGTAATTAAACTTAAGACTTGGATAGTTGGGGTTGAGAGAATAATTATAGACTCCGGAACACTTAATGCTCAATGGCGAAACGCCCGGACAATCTGGTAAACCGGGTAAGCCGCATGGAGCAGGGGTTGCAGGATCAGTTGGAGTGGCCGTTGGTGTATAAGTGACGGTTGACGTGGGTGTTCTTGAGGGAATAAATATGGGCACTTTGGTAGGCTTCTTCTTTTTTTCATTATTTTGCTCAACGGGGCAAGGTGGAGTGCCTGGTACTCCACAAGTCGGCTGTTCCGGTGGAGGCTGACAGGCAGGGTCGGTAGGACTACACTGAGCTATCACCGGTTTTGCAACCATGGCAACTGCCACGATTACACTCACCACTCCCAGAAACAATAAAATATTAACTGTCTTCTTCCTCATGGCCTGCTCCCTTTATCATTACGATCCTTCGCGATTCCTATTGCGGGATACTATACTGCAAAAACTGGATAAAGCAAGTTTTATTTCCCTTTAA
>CAIWRB010000366.1 GCA_903914955.1 uncultured Chloroflexota bacterium
AGTGAAATGTATCGTCATCCCTACTTCTTGAAGCAGGGTCATGCGTAGCCGCGTCTGACACTGCGCAAGTAGCTCGATTAGTCGAGAAGCCCCCGTCTCTTTTGAGCGGGCGGAGTGTCACAGGTATATTCTCTGGTCAATAGAGCCAGCAATTGAAAGTTGGCATTGATTATGAAGCCTATATATCCATCATGTGTTTAGATCATGATAATGCCTTTGCTGGCTATATATTTCATTCGCAGTTTTTTTGGAATTTTGGATGGATATTTCTTTAGGCTATCAAGGCAACTCCTTCAACCAACTTGTTTTTCCTCACCAATCCAGCGATAGTCCGCACTTGTGTTTTTCCCAGAGTTGGGTGCGTTCTTGTAGCCAGAAAAGGAATTTCCCCATTTTACTGCTCCCGTGAAATTATGAAGCTCTTCCTTTATCCAACAAATACGGGCGGACGACCCAAGCAACCTGCCATTACTCGAACGCGCATCGGATCGGGTTCAAACGATACTTGACACACATCAGCCCATCGCTCTTCCGCAAGATGTAAAGGCACGACTGCGGGAGATTGTCCAGCGAGCTGGAGGCGTGTGATATTCTGATCTGTTTCATCGACCCCTAATACAGCACAAGCAAATTTTTGAAGGCATTTTCAATCAGGAACTTGTCACCTGAAATTCGTGCCCGCTTCATACCTTCTTCGTATGAAAAACGCCCTGAGACAAAGATATTGAAATCTAGGACATCCATTTCTATTTCGGCGGCAGGATCAGCTTTACCAATCCTCCATGTGCCACCAGCAATACCTGTGAGGATGAGCGTAATGCCGTGTCCTCCGAGTCTGTTTTTCAATTTCTTTGCTGTATCCAAAACCACCAATTCATTGATGCGTCCGTCGTGTTCACGGGTTTGCTCAAAGGGGTGGTTGGAGGCGCGGCAGATATCGAGGCGGTGCATCCAAGTGTCGCGGCTGTGAATGACCCACATCAGGTGGCGCAACGACAAAAAACCTGCGACTGGATGGGGCGTGGCTACCCACTTTATAGCGCGAAATCCATAAGCCCAGTTGTGAGCAGTATTTTTTCCGATTTGTTTTAATTCATTGATCAGGTCTGCGGGAGTTTTATCCGCACGCTCTTCTATTTGAAGCGCATTGATTGCATCTTCGGGCAACTGACCTGGTTTTGGTTTGCTTGTGTATTGGCGAATCATTTCTTTATAACTTGTGCCACTTGCGTAGCCGCCTGCCTGATGTGCCACCATGTCATGCACGTTCCACGCAGTGCAGGCGGTGGGTTTGGTCCAATCTTCAGGGGCGAGTGATTCGATCAAGTGTATGAAACGGTCTAATGCGGTGTTCATGAGCTGATAGGCTTCATCTTTATTGGTATATGAGATACTTTTAGCTGATGCAGTGGTTGCGGCGGTAATTGTTGCGTTCAATTATTTTCTCCTTTGATTGGCATGGATTTTTCAAGAATGGATAAAACGACGGGAATTAACGAGCCAAATCGTCCCTGCCCGACGGGTAGATGCGGCTCATTAGAAATGTGCATGGCGGTCAATCCGTGGGATATGGCGATGATCGTATCCACAATCTGCTGGCCAGTTAATTTTGTGCCCAATTCTTTTTTGAATCTTTCAGCGCGTTGGTACGAGCGGTTGAGGATGCCGAAACTCACTTGCAGACTTTCCTGCGAAGGGACAAAACTAGGGACAGGATGTTCAAAGCATAACTGGTAAAGCTCGGGATTTTCCAGCGCGAAGGACATATAACCTTCAATATTAATTCGCAGTTCATCATGCCAGCTTGTGGATGCCTTCATCAACCCTTTGATGTGTTCATCATACCGTGTAAAGCCGACACGAAAAAGTGTATCGTATATTTCTGCTTTCCCTGAGAAATAGTTGTATAGTGATGGGGCGCGCATGTCCATACGACGAGCGAGTTCCTGCATAGAAAGGGCTGCGACGCCTTCTTCGCGCATAATAGTGCGCGCCGTGTTGAGTATATTTTGGATTGTGGCTTCACGGTTGCGTTGCCTGCGGGGGGAGGTGGGTTGATTTTTCATTTGTCTAATAGTATTAGTTTTTACTAATTATATTAGTTATATGATATTTGTCAAGTCCTGTTCCGCTTGTTTAGCTCATCCATCAGGTTTTGATGAGTTTTTGCAAAAAAAAATTCGCCGATTGCGCATTCCATTTACATTTTTCGTAACCCCGCATAAGCGACAAAGAATTTGCTAACTGAGGTTTGATGATGGGTGTTTGACAATTTTCCCTTCACTCACTACCAGTATCACCTTGTCTATTGCGCGGATGTCGGCCAGAGGATTGCCTTCCACAGCGATCACGTCAGCCAGTTTGCCTGGTTGCAGCGCGCCAATGTCAGTCCATCCCATAGACTGTGCCGCCCAGAGTGTCGCCGTCTGGATCGCTTGCATGGTTGTGCTGCCATACTCAACCATCCAGCGCATCTCATCAGGCAGTGCATCAAAGCGGATGCCCTCAATAAAAGTATCGGTGCCGGCAATAATTCTCAGCCCAGCTTTAAGACCATATTCCATTGAAGCATGCTTTCGTTCGATGTATTGCATGGTGCCGCTGTATTCCTGTTTGGCAAATTGCGACAGTCTGGGATCCTTGTCATTGGCGCGCTCCTGATAATACTTTAAATAATCGTGGGTCATACTGAGTGTTGGAGTCCATGCTATACCTTTTTTTACAGACAGATCTATTTCTTCCTGTGTGGGCGTGCCATGTTCGAATGTATCTGTTCCGGCGTCAATTGCCATGCGTTGAGATGGTGGACTGGAGGTATGAAAGGCAACCTTTTTACCCAGCCGGTGCGCCTCATCCACAGCGGCGTCGAATTCCTCTTGTGTGCAATCCTGTCCGTCGTTGGCGAGCTTGATAAAATCCGCGCCCGCCCGCACCTCCTGACGCACCGCGGTTCTAAATCCATATGGGCCATCGGCTTGATTGGTTAGACCCGACAGATAATGCACATGTCCGCCCGTGGGGGTGATCAGCTGCCCGGATAAATACAATCTTGGACCGGGCACTAATCCCTTGCGCACAGCTGTCCTTACATCATACATAATATCGTTCACTGAGCCGGTATCGCGGATCGTTGTGATACCAGTCATAAGTGCCTGACCTATTTTGCTCGTCGCCATCATAGCGATCACCACCGGCGAATACACCAATGCTCCTTCAGGTTCATAAGTGTATGTGGCGGAATCAGTCTGGTCCCAATAGTAGGAGGGATGGGCGTGCATGTCGATCAACCCCGGCAGCAAACAGGCTTCAGGTAAATCAATCAATTGCGCACTGGGTGGAAACGCAGGTGTATGCGCGGCTTTACCTGCATAAACGATTTTATCCCCGGCAATTGCCACGAGTCCTTGTTGGACAGCGGGACCACCCAGCCCATCAATTAACATTTTGGCGCGGATGATGAGATTTACTTGCACAGCCATGGTATTCTCCTTAGCGTTATCTATTATTGCGTGTTTTGTATTTCTTTAATCAGTTGCTGCTTTCACATCCTCATCCGACTTCCAGTGGGGTCGTACGCAGGTTCATGCAATATCACACACGGGCGAGGATCGCCGATCACATCCACGGTCAAATCAGCGTTGAGGGCGGCGTTATCCACATAGGCAAGCGCGAGACTTTGCTGAACATAATGTCCGTATGCAGAGGAGGTGATAAAACCAACAACTTTATCATTATGTTTTATAGGGGAGTAGGGCGATGGTTCAGCGTCAAGTGCATCCACTTTCAAGGTGACGAGCGTTTGGGTTGAGCCGATTTCTTTTTCTTTCAAAGCAGCTTCTTTCCCAATGAAATCTTTTTTATCGTAGGCGATAAAATTCTTGAGATAAGACATCTCAGCTGTGTAGCCTTGAGTAAACTCGGCATTCCAGATGCCATAACTTTTTTCGAGCCGCAAACTATCTAAGGTCCGGTTGCCGATGTTGACCAGTCCCAAATCTTTGCCAGCCTCCATCAGCGCGGAATACAAGGTCCTTTGTTGGCTGACCGGCACGTTGATCTCGTACCCAAGCTCACCCGTCAGAGAGATGCGGGCGACCACAGCATTTGCGAAGCCAACTTCCATTTCACGGCAATTCAAAAACGGGAGCGCGGCATTCGATACATCCGCATTAACCAAACGAGAAAGTATCTTGCGAGAGTTGGGGCCCGATAATGCAAAGCCCATCCAATCATCTGAAAGATTTTTTATCGTCACGCCGCTCGATGGCAGATGCTCAGTAAACCAGCGCATGTGCCACGCTTGTAGATAATATGAAGCAATGATCCAAAAACGATTATCGGTAAGACGGCTGATGCTGAAGTCGCCCATCAACTTACCCTTTTGATTCAACATCGGCGCAAGTTTGATGCGTCCCACTTTCGGCAGATTGGATGCGACCATGTGATTCAGCCACTTCTCTGAGCCTACACCTGAGACTTCATACCGTGCATACACCGCGCTCTCGAACATGCCGGCCGCTTCGCGAGTGGACCTGACTTCTGCTTCCACAAACCCGAACGCATTCGAACGCCTGAGCGTAGGATGCTCAACGAAGTTGGTTTGCTGCGGCGTGAAAACCTGCGGAGTTTCCATGCCCCATGTGACGCCATACAAAGCACCCGCAGATTTAAGTACATCATAGTTGGGTGAGACTTTTAATGGACGGCCCGCGGGAAGTTCTTCATTTGGATATGAGATCACAAAACGACGCGCATAGAATTGGGCGGTCTTGGCTTTGAGATATGAATCATTCGATGCAAATTTCCCATAACGGGCAATATCCATACCGAAGATATCGTGACCTGGGTCGCCTTCGATCATCCAATTGGCAAGAGTTAATCCAATCGCGCCGCCTTGCGAGAATCCGCCCATGCAGCCGCACGCCACCCAATAATTTTTGAGTCCAGGTACAGGTCCTACCAACGGATTTCCATCAGGGGTAAAGGTAAACGCGCCGTTAACCCATTTGCGTATTCCCACATTTTGCAGAACGGGAAAGCGTTCAAAACCAATTTCGAGTTCAGGGCTGATGCGGTCAATATCGGGCGGGAGCAGGGTCATGCCGTAATCCCAATCGGCACCTTCTGTTTTCCAGTGGCGGGGGTTTTGTTCATACACTCCCAGCAAAACACCTTTGCCATTAGGTTGGAGATAGGTGAACCCTTCCAGATCGGTGACCGAAATAATTTCATGATCCAGCGCGGCGAGTTCGGGGATTTCCTCGGTGACCAGATAGTGATGCTGCATGGGGGTAAGGGGCAAATTGATTCCAACCATGTTTCCCACTTTGCGTGCCCATAACCCGGCAGCATTGACCACATGCTCGGCAGTGATGGTTCCCTGCTCGGTGACAACCTGCCATTGTCCACTTGATAGTGGATGAAGTTCGAGTACACGATTATTTAATACAACCTCACCACCACGTTTTCTGGCAGCTCCTGTGTACGCATGGGTGCTGCCATGTGTATCCATGTAGCCTTCTAACTCATCATATAAACCACCGATGATATCTTTCAGATCTGTGATCGGAGCGAGGCGCTTGATCTCTTGCGGCGAGATCAGATGTGTTTCCATGTTCATGGTCTGAAAGCGCGATCTTTCTGCTTTGAGCATTTCCCAGCGTTCAGGTGTGGTTGCCAAACTCACACCGCCTGTCATGTGCAAGCCAACGTTCTGTCCGCTTTCGGCTTCGATCTCTTTATACAAACGAATGGTGTAGCCTTGCAAACTCGCGATGGTCGGGTCATCATTCTGCGCGTGGAATCCGCCCGCCGCATGCCATGTGGAGCCGGCAGTTAATTCGGCGCGCTCAACAAGCAGAACATCCTTCCAGCCAAATTTTGTTAGATGATATAGAACGCTCGCACCTACAATTCCCCCGCCGATGATCACTACCTGATAATTTGATTTCATGCCTGGTTACCTTAATAGATTTAAATAAAAGGGAAGCGGCATTATAACCGCTTCCCTTTAGGTCTTTATATTACTTGGGAGAGGTTGTCCAGTCTTTAGCAAACCATTTCGTGGAAAGCGCGGTGAGGGTCCCATCGGTGTGCATCTTGGTGAAGAGCTCGTCAACCTTTGCACGCAGGGAAGTTGTATCGAGGCTGGAAGCCTTATCGAATGCGGCCGCACATGCATCGGTGAAGACAGCGCCTTCGAGTTTGACAACAGGCATATCCGCTGCGAGATTGGCATCCACAACGGTTTCAGAGGTCACGTAGCCAACGAAATCTTTGCGTCCCACGGCAATGGCTTGTGCGCATTCCTGATCCGTCGGAAGTGATACAACTGTCACATTCGCTGGCGGTTGCTTATAGATGTACTCTGGGAGCGCCTCAAGTTTGCCGTTCAACCAATCTTCGTACGTGGTAGCCACGCCAACACAGAGCGCTGTGCCAGAGAGTTGGTCGAACGAAGTGATACCGGAATCTTTGCCGACGGCAATGATGGCGGGCGTGTAATAATATGGCACACTGAAATCAACCACTTTCGCGCGGGATGGGAGAATGCCCATCGAGCCGACGCTGACATCCCACTTGTTTGCCCAATTTCCAGCGGTGATCGAATCCCAGTCCGGGGTGGCAAAACAAGTTTCGACGCCGAGCGAATCGCCAATGGATATTGCAACATCCACATCAAAGCCCTGCATCTCGGTTGTGGTTAGCGCATCCGATGGGCATTTGGTGTTGGCCGGGCGTTTGCCTTCCGTATTCAGGAAGGATTGCGGCGCATAATTCGGGTCGGTGGAAACGAGAATGTAACCTCGCTTTTGAATATCAGCAAGCATGTCAGCGGATTTTGCTCCGCCGCCCCCACCACAAGCAGTCAACAAGAGAGAAGCAATTGCAATCAAACTTACCAGGGTCAATATTTTTTTCATTTTCTCCTCCGAAAAATATAAGATTATGGCAATTCTTTACAAATTGCCGTGACGCACAGGTGATTTACATTGTATTCTCTATAAATCGTTCATCGGCTTTTGCGATTATTGCATACAACTTATCCAGCGTGGCGGGCGGAATTGGAATCGGCTGGTGATTGGCAATCACGTCGCGGGCGATGTTGCGCGCGGTCTTGATCGCGGTGGGTTGACCAGCTTGCGTCCAGCCGTAGTGATTGTGCCGATCAAATACGCGCGGATACCAGACTTGGCGATAATTCTCCATGGTGTGCTTGGCAGTCACGTAGCTTCCGCCCGGACCGATCTGGTCAATCACATCCAATGCAAGCGTTTCGGGTGTGAGTTCGATCCCGCGCATTAAGCGGCGCGCATAACTGATGATCTCATCGGTCAACACCATCATTTCTAATGAAGCGGTCATGCCCGATTCGATGTAGCCGGTATCGTGGATGAGATTCGCGCCACTCAACATTGTCCATAAAATTGTCAGAGCGCTTTCGATGCCGGCTTGAATATCCGGCTGATTGGAATCTGAACAGCCTGCAAATCCCCAGACCGGCTTATGATAATAATAATGCGCCATCTCGGACATGGCCATGCTGTGCAATAAAAATTCCGGTGAGGTGTATGTGGCCACCATCGTCTTCATATCCAAGGGACCACTGCCCGAACCCCAAACCACCGGTGTGCCTTTGCGCCGTAGTTGTGCGATCGTAATACCGCTGATCACTTCAGCATTTGATATTACCAGACTGCCAGCTTGTGTAACAGGCGATGTGGCGCCGTCAACAGGGCCAGGCGCGTAGACGAATGGCAGACCGTGATCAGCCATCATCAACACTTTGCGTAAAACGACTTCGGTGTGTTGCAGGGGAGTCGTCGGTTCAAGATAGGCCAACAAAAACGGCTTGAGTTTTAATTCGTCTGGTCCGCCGGCGATGGCTTCGGCCATCGCGATAATATCCGCGAGACCGGCTTCATCCCACGCAGTGAAAACCATCGGCTTGACTGTATTCTCCGTCATCGTTAGGAACGAACGACGATCAGAAGTTTGGATCGGCACATCAGAGGGCAATGCCATGGACATCACAAAATCAAGATTGGGCAGATAGTCAGCCAGCCGCGCCGCATTCCTGATATCCGAAAGAACCGAAGTGCGCCTCTCGCCTGTTTCCAGATCGATTGTATTTGGCAGGTCCGAGCCGGTCCCGAAATAGACGCGGTGTCCTTCCAAATAAACGCGCGGCTCACCGGTTCGATTGCACAACACAACCCGCGAGGGCGCGTCGGCGATCGCGTTTTCAACCACGCCGGCTGGGAATCGCACCAAATTTTTATCGGTGATGACACAGCCCGCAGTGCGAAGTAGTTCAAGCGATTCCGATTCAAGAACACGCACGCCGGTACGACGCAATATTTCCAATGACGCAAGGTGGATATCATGTAATTGCGCTTCGGTGAACATGCGATAACCGGAAGGTTTTCCTTGAACTTCCACCGGCACTGTCTTTTTTGATGATTTATCTTTCTGCATATATTGATTACTCCATTAGGTTGATTTTTGATTTATATCGCGCGAGGGTCAATTACAAATTTTTACTGCGCGAGCAGACACGCGGCTTGATGTTTGTTTCCAACATCCACTAAATGCTGATCGTTTAATTTGCATTCATCCATTGCCAGCGGACAACGTGGATGAAAACGACAGCCATTTGGCAGGTTGATCGGGTTGGGTGTTTCGCCGCTCAAGATGATCATTTTTCTTCGCAGTTTGGGATTTGGCACTGGCACGACCGAAAGCAATGCTCGTGTATAAGGGTGTTGCGGATTTTTCAGCACTTCCGCGGTGGGACCGATCTCGACGATGCGCCCCAGATACATCACTGCCAGATGATTGGCAAAGTGACCTACTGTGCCCAGATCATGTGTGATGAACAGGATGCTGATACCGCGAGACCTGCGCAAAGCATTAAGCAGGTTCAGAATTTCAGCGCGGATTGAAACATCCAACATTGAAACCGGTTCATCAGCCAGCAACAGTTCCGGCTCCAACACCATCGCTGCGGCAATCACCACGCGCTGACGCTGTCCGCCGGAAAGTTCGTGCGGATAGCGCAGGAGATAATCTTCTGCGGGCCGCAGCCCGGCTTCCTCCAATGACATCTTTACCCGCGCATGGAGTTCGTCCCTGTTTGCAGCCATTCCATGCACAACCAAAGGCTCGGACACAATATCAAAGATTGTCGCGCGCGGATCAAGCGATTCGTATGGATCTTGAAAAACAATCTGCACTCGCTGGCGCAATTGTTTCAAGGAAATTTTATTTTTCTCATTTTGATTTTGAGACTCAACTTCCTGCCCCTTGAACAGGATTTCGCCGCTGGTCGCTTCTTCCAACCCGATCAAGGTTCGCACGATCGTGGTTTTTCCGCAACCTGATTCACCCACCAACGCCAGCACCTCACCTTTTTCTAGCGAGAACGAAACGCCATCAACTGCGCAGACAACTTCCGCCTGACGGCGGCGCAGCATATCCAACATGCTCTGACGCATTGGAAAATGTTTGAAAAGATTCCTTACTTCAAGAACAGGTTTGGCGCTCATGAATTTTTAATTTCTAGCTTGTTCAAGAGATGACAAGCTGCTAAGTGTTGAGCGTTGCCTGCCGTATTCTGCGCAATGAGATCGGGCGCAATTTGAGTGCAGATTTCCATACTCTTGTGACAGCGTGGACTAAAACGACAGCCGGGCGGTAGGGCGTTCAGGCGCGGCGGCGTGCCGGGAATGGTAGCTAGGTCTGTCGAAGAGTCTATTGAGCGGCTTAAATCGGGGAAGGCTTCCAGCAGGCGTTGGGTATAAGGATGTTGCGGCTGGTTGTAAACCAACTCCGCGGAGCCATATTCGGCGACCTTGCCTCCGTACATTACTACCACATCATCGCACATCTCAGCCACCACGCCCAGATCGTGAGTTACCAATACAATTGCCAGTCCAAGTTTTTTCTGGATCTCTTTCAGTAATTCCAACACCTGCGCCTGTATCATCACATCCAGCGCAGTGGTCGGCTCATCGGCGAAGAGGAGGTCGGGCGAGCAAGCCAGCGCCATAGCGATCATCGCCCGCTGGCGCATTCCGCCCGAATATTGATGTGGATATAAATCGCGGCGCAGGCGTGGGATGCCGACCAGTTCCAGCAATTCGCCCACGCGTTGTTCAGCGGCATTGCGCGGCATCAGGTTGTGCAACAGGATCGCTTCGCGTATCTGGTCGCCGATCTTCATCACCGGGTTGAGCGCGTTCATCGCGCCTTGGAAAATGATGGACATTTCCTTCCAACGATGGGCGCGCATTTCGTGTTCGCTCAACGTGAGTAGATCGATTCCATTGAAATAGACATTGCCTGAAGTGATGCGTCCACTGGCGGGCAGGAGGCGCATGATGGACATCAGCGTGGTAGTTTTGCCGCAGCCCGACTCGCCGACGAGCCCAATAGTTTTGCCGGGCATCACATCGAAGGAGACGTCTTCGAGGGCACGCGCGATCTGTTTACCAGCGAGTTGGAATTCTGTAGTCAAATGGCGGACAGACAGCAGGGGTTGAACGGTCATTCACCCTCCCGTTTCTGGATCGCGATCATATTTTGGTTGCTCTCGAGGTGATGTGCCGTCAGGCGCGGATTGAGCATATCTTCTAAAACGTTGCCGAGCAGAACACATCCGAGCGTGACCCATACGATGGCGAAGCCTGGTGGAAGATAGAACCACCAGGCACCGTTGGTGACCGCGCTGCGGTCGAAGGCGAAGTTGAGCATCGCGCCCCACGAAGGCTGGGTCGGGTCGCCGAGACCGAGGAATGCCAGTCCCGATTCAATGAGGATTGCCGTGGAGATAATGAGCACTGTGTTTGCCACAATGAGCGGCATGATCTGCGGCAGGATGTGCTTGCGGATAATATGCACATGTCCCGCGCCAATGGCACGTGAGCGCGCCACGTACTGGCGTTCTTTGATCGTCAACACCTGCGAGCGGATCAGGCGCGCGGTGCTCGTCCAGTATAACAAGCCGATGACAAAGACCAGCACCACGAGCGGCGAGACGTGCAGGTCCATTTGACGCAACGTGGCGACTAGCACGAGCATGAGCGGCAAGTCGGGGATGACCAGTAAAACATCGGTGACGCGCATGAGCAGGTTATCAATCCGCCCGCCGAAGTAGCCCGCCAAAATCCCAAATAAACTGCCAATGAACATGGCGATGAAGCCTGCCAGAAATCCGACTGCCAAGGAGACACGCGCACCGTAGATCAGTTGAGACCAGATGTCGCGTCCAGCGTCATCGGTGCCGAGCGGCGCGTGGACAGAGGGCGGAGCAAAAGTTAAGCCGCGACCATTCACATCACGGATCACTTCGGTCGGTGCGTAGGGCGTGAGTAGGGGAGCGAATGTGGCGGCGAGAATCGCTGTCAGAACCAGGAAGCCGCCCAAAAGTCCGAGCTTGTTGCGACGGAACGCCTTCCAAAATTCAAAGAGGTTGCGCTTGAAGAGAGCCCAGTTTTCGTTCACGTTAACTCTCCTTCACACGCGGATCAAGCACGGCGTACAAAATATCCGCAGCCATGTTGGCGATGATAACGCTGACTGCTAGCAGCAGGAACGCGCCCTGCAAAAGCGGATAATCCTGTTTGACAAGCGCAGTCTGGAAAAGTTTTCCAAGCCCGTCGTAGGAGAAAACCGTTTCGATATAGATCGCGCCCGAAACAGTGAATCCGAGATTGAGCGCGATCAGGGTGACGATGGGCAGCATGGCATTTCTAAGCGCATGTCTCCACAGCACCTGCCAGTCACTCATACCTTTGGCTTTGGCGGTCAGGATGTAATCTTCGCTGAGCACTTCCAGGATGGATGAGCGCATGATGAGCATGTACTCGCCCAAATACAGGATGGTCAGCGTCAATGTTGGTAGAAAAAGATGGCGGGCGAGATCGGGCAAAATGGTCATCAATGGCTTGCCAGTGTTTTCCGGACTCATGATGCCGGCGGTTGGCAATCCAAACCAGGCACTTCCAGCCGCTAAAAAAATGATTCCCAGCCAAAAGGTGGGAATAGCCCAGGCAACCAGAGAGAAGGTCAGCGCGCCAACATCAATAGCGGTTTTGCGCTTCCAGCCTGCCAGCAAGCCAAGAGTTACTCCAAGGAAGATGGCGAGTACCTGCCCCAGTCCGATCAACAAAACGGTATTCCCAAGCTTTGACATCAACACTTCGCTAACGGGTCGCCGCAAAGACCATGAGATGCCAAGGTTGCCCTGTGCCCACTGTCCGATGGTGTCAATGAATTGATCAGGAAAGATGGGCTTGTCCAAGCCGAATTGTTCTCGCAACGCCTGCTGAGTCTCCGCCGAAATGCGCACGTTGCGCCCGATCACCGAGCGGACGGGGTCGCCGGGCAGAACGCGAAACAGCATAAAGTTGATGACTATCACTACAAAGATTGTCACCAATGACAGTAAAAATTTACGAAGGAGAAAATCGCGACGGCTCATAAAAATATCTTCCTCCTTAATGCGTGTGATGCAATGAAGGAGGAGAGATTTACTTTATGGGTTCAACATTCAGCAGCGACTGAGTCGACTCGATGCCGAGTGGTGATTCAATAAAGCCTGTGAAGCGGTCTGAGCGGTAAGTCTGCAACAAGTCTTCATAAACCAACACGCTGTAAGGAATATCGTTGAAGATCATTTCCTGCATCTTCCAGATCGCCTGCTGGCGCGCGGTCTTGTCCACGAGTTGCTGCTGGTCAAGGTAGAGTTGGTCATATGCGGGGTTGTGATAGCCGCTGTCACTCCAACCACCTTCTAAAAATTGAACAGTGGTCAGCACACTGAGGATGAAATCAGGGTCGGGGTCAGGCTCCCAACTCCACAGGACGAGATCGTAATCGCCCACGGCAGTCGTTGAGGCGATTAAGCTGTCTTCATCCATGGTTTCGGGATTGGCCTTCATGCCAGCTTGCTTGAACCAATCGGCCATCATATCCGCTATACGCGCATACACAGAAAGGGTTGATGGGAATTGCAGACGGAACTCGAGGCGCAGGTTGCCTTTGGTACGCACGCCGTCACTTCCGAGTACGTAGCCTGCTTTATCTAAAATACGATTGGCTTCGGCAGTATCAAAGGGAATATCTTTGATGTTCGGGTCATGCCAAAATCCGCCGCCCATGGCTGGCGCGATGATACTGTCGCCAGGCGCTGCCAGCCCCTGGAAAACGATGTCAACGATATCCTGTTTGTTAATGGAGTGGGCAATCGCCAGGCGCACGGCAGGATCAGCCAACGCGGGGTTTCCTGTCGGAGCGGGATCGTTGTTAGGATCCACAGAGTTGATGATCAACTCATAGAAGTAACTATTGTGTATCGCAGTGGTCTTCACATTTTCAAAACCCTTGACTGTTTCAAAAGCGCTGGCGGGCACGCTCGTGAGCATATCAATGTCACCCACTTTGAGCGCTTGAACCATGGCGTCTGTGTTATCAAAAGTTTGGAAGATGAGTCTGTCGATTTTAGGCGCACCGTCAACATATTCTTTGTTGGCGTCGAGCAGAACAACTCCAGTATCTTTGTCAAAATTCTTAAGGATGAACGGTCCCGTGCCGATCGGTGCATCGTTCCCGAAATTCTGCAGCTCTTCGGCAGTCGAAAATTTTTCAAAGTCAGGCGGGTAGAAAGCATACAGGAATGATGTGCGGTAATCCATGTTGGCGATCGGGTATTCGGTGACGATGACTATAGTCGTAGCATCAGTCGTGGTCACTTCCTTGAATCCTGCCGTGTAACTGGACAATGTTGCCCAGCCTTCAGTATCTTTCATAATGGCATTGATCGCCCACACCAATTGATCAGCTGTGAACGGCTCACCGTTATTCCAAATAAAACCATCCTTAAGATGATAAGTCCAGGTCAGACCATCGGCGGAGACAGACCAATCCTGGGCTAACAAACCGACATAACTTCCATCGGTGGATTGCGTGGTCAGCGTGGAATAGATCAAGTGAAAAATGGTGTAGGACTCAGACAAAAATGCGTAAGCGGGATTGAGTGTATCGGGTTTGCCCGACCAACCGATGCGCAGGATGCTAGACGGGAGCTCGGTGGCCGCAGGAGCATTTGTTGCCGCTGGAGCAGCGGGCTGGTTACCGCCGCACGCTGAAAGGATCAGCGAAAGTAATACCAACAGTGACAAAACAAATAACTTTTTATTCATAATCTTCTCCATTGAATTCAATTTATGAAACAAGCGCTTTACCGTTATTTATATTTGACGAATGTGTGGAAAATAAGTGCGTGGCAGCGACCAGCATATCATTGTGCACGCTACTTGCTCCATCCGCTATGCTTTGGGAATTTTTGAAAGGAATTCCATCGTTTTATTTTACAAAAATCGGACAGAATAGGAATTTACCGATCATGTTACTCCCGGGAAAGTTTGATAATCTCGATCCCTGTTATTTTGTTGATGACTTCAATTCCTTACATCTGCACATTATACACTCCTCGAAGCTTGATGTTTCACTCCACCATCTGCCTAATTTGGCGGCGAAGCAGAGTCCACACCAAATAAATGGAAAAAGGTGACTACTCCCCCGCCTTTAGGCGGGGGCTTCCAGGGCAAAGCCCAGGCTCACTAGTCCGAGAGCTTCTATGTTTAGCGAAGCGTTCAAA